>WGAK01000079.1 GCA_015494815.1 Anaerolineales bacterium
GACAGGGTGGCGGTAGCACTTGATGCGGCCGTAGCGGTGGGTGTCGGTGTTGAGGTGTTCCCGTCGTTGGCCGAGGGACTCTGCTCATGGATGGCGGTGTTTGCGGCCTGAACCGTCTGTAGAGGCACCCCCAGGGGGATGAGCACTTGAGCGATGATAACAAGCACCCCCAGGAACCGGAAGACGAAAAGGCGCATCATGTTTGCCTCCTCTCCCACAACACGATGCTGTTGCCTGTATTCTACGCAAAAGAGGAAATTTGTCCAGGTTTCGCGCTGTCCCGCATCGCTCGCGCAAACGGCCCTTCAAGCAAGGTCGGTGCCCAGGTCCAGGTGGGCTTCGAGGGGCACGCCTTGCTGCAGGGTTCGCGCCACCGTGCCCCAGGCCACGGCCTTTTCGTGCAGGGCGCGCAGTTTGGCGGCCGGGGCGGGGCTGCGGAGGTGCAGGGTGTAGCGAATGGACACCAGGCACGGAGGGCGTTCCTGACGCACACCCTCCAGCGTGACCCAGGCCTGCGTGAGGGGCAGGCGCATTTTGGCGGCCAGGGCTTGTACATTGGTCAGCAAGCATGTGCCCAGCGCGCTGAGCAACATCTCCACCGCGTTGGGCCCGGCCGCGCCGCCACCGCGACGCAGGTTGACCGCGACGACATGCTCACGAGCCTGGGCCACGCCGCGGTCCGCGTCATGCGCGGTCACGGTGACCCGGTAGCGGCGCGTGGTGGCCTTGGTGGGCGTGGCAGACATGGGCGACCTCCCTGCGAAAACGGCGCGGGCCTTAAGACGCTGTCCCCTCGGGGCCGTAGCCCAGCAGGGCCCGCACGCGGGCCGCATTGACGCGGCAGTGCGGTGGTTCCAGCAGGTCGAAGGGATTGATGGCCCGCCCGTTCACCAGAATGCCCGGCGAGGCCCGCAACCGGTAGCGTTCGGCCAGCGCACGGCCTTCGGCGCTCTCCAGGGGGATGCGGGTATAAGGAATGCCGTGTTCGTCGAAGAAGCGCAACAGCACGCGGCTGCGCCGACAGTGGCGGGCGGGCAAGACGATGATGTCGGGCGGGTTCGTGGTTGAAGCCTCGGTCATGGCGCACCCCCAAGCCCCGTTCACACCACCTGCCCGGCGAAGGGCCGACGGGGCAGGTAGCGGCCCTGGCCCGCCGCACCGTGCCATTCGCCGTGGTCCACGATGCGGCGGCCCCGCAGATACACCTGCACCGGAAAACCCGTCAGTTCCCAGCCTTCGTACAGGTTGTAGTCGGTGCGATGCCGGGCCACCCGGACGCCGTAGGTCACTTTCAGGTCGGGGTCCCACACCACGATGTCCGCGTCCGCGCCGGGGGCCAGGGTGCCCTTCTGGGGGTAAAGGCCGAAAATTTTGGCCGGGTTGGTGCTGGTGAGGGCCACGAACTGCTGCGGCGTCAAGCGGCCGGTGCCCACCCCGTGGGTCCACAGCACGGGCAGCCTGTCGCCCACGCCCGGCACACCGTTGGGAATCTTGGTGAAGTCGTCACGCCCCAGTTCTTTGCCGGGGATGGCCACCCGCTTCCCCTCGTACTCGATGGGCCGGGTGCCGTCGAAGAAAAAGGGACAGTGGTCTGTGCCCACGGTTTGCAGAATGCCGTGTTCCAGCCCGCGCCACAGGCCCGCGTTGTCGACCGCGGTGCGCATGGGCGGCGAGCAAATCCACTTCGCGCCGTCGGGCCGGGCCAGGTGCTCCTCGGTGAAGAAGAGGTATTGCGGGCAGGTCTCGCCCATCACGGGCAGGCCTCGCTCGCGCGCATACCGCAGCATGTCCACCTCGCCGGCGGTGTTCATGTGGACGATATAGAGCGGGGCCTGGGCCTGTTGCGCCAGGGCCGCACCCCGCAGCGCGGCCTCCACCGCGCCCCAGGCCGGCCGGGTGCGCGCGTGCCACACGGGCTCGGTGTGACCTTGCGCCAGCGCCTCGGCCACCAGCACCTCAATGACATCGCCGTTCTCCGCGTGCAGCATGGTGAGCAGGCCCAGTTCGCGGGCCCGGCGCAGGGCCTGAAAGATTTCCCCATCCTGCAGCCGCAAACGGCCGTTGTAGGCCATGAACACTTTGATGCTGGTGATGCCCCATTCGGGCAGCCGGGCCATCTCGTCCGCGATGGCCGCATCCCAACGGGTGATGTTCATATGCAGGCCGTAGTCCACGGCCACTTTGGGGTCGGCCTTGGCCTTCCAGGCCCGAATGGACGCCTCCAGCGTGGGGTGGTCCAGGGGGACGAAGTCCAACACCGTGGTGGTGCCGCCGAAGGCCGCGGCCTTGGTGCCCGTGTAATGGTCGTCGGACGACACCGTGCCGAACATGGGCAGGTCCAGGTGCACATGGGGGTCTACGCCGCCGGGCAGGATGAACTTGCCCGGCACCTCGACCACCTGGGCGTCGGGCACCACCAGGTCGTGGCCCAGGGCCGCGATGCGTTCGCCCTCGATGAGCAGGTCGGCCTGCCACAGGTCGCTGGCCGTGACCAGCGTGCCGCCGCGCAGCAAAATTTTGTGGGTCATGGGGAACCTCCTCCGGTATGGGCCGTGGGCGTGGTCGTGGGGGCTTTGGCCGCGGCGCGCCCGCGGCGGGCGGCCAGGGCCCGCACCAGGCGGGGGACCAAACCGGGGCCCTGATAGACCAGGCCGGTGAAGACCTGAATCAGGTCCGCGCCGGCATCCAGTTTGGCCTGGGCGTCCGCGGGGCTCATCACACCGCCCACGCCGATGATGGGCACCCGCCCGCGGGTGAGTTCGGCCAGGCGACGGATGAGGTCGGTACTCAGGTCGCGTAAGGGCGCGCCGCTCAGCCCGCCGGGAACCGCGCGCCAGCGGGGCCCCAGGCCGGGGCGTTGGGTGGTGGTGTTGGTGGCTACGAAGCCGTGCGCGCCGCCCAGCAGCGCGCCTTCCACCGTGCTTTCCAGTTGGCCGGGGCCGAAGTCGGGCGCCAGTTTGACGAACACGGGCAAGGGTCGCGTGCCGCCCGCCTGGCTTTGCCACGCGGTGCGGGTTTCGACCACCGCGCGCACCAGCCGTTGCACCGCGCGGCGGTTTTGCAAGGCCCGAAAGTTTTCCATGTTGGGGCAACTGACATTGACCACCAGGTAGTCGGCCACGGGCGCGAAGATGCGCGTGAGCAGCATGTAGTCCACCGCGGCCCGCTCGTTGGGGGTGGCGTGGTTTTTGCCCAGGTTGACCCCCAGCACCAGGCCCGGCGGCCGGGGGCCGCGCAATTGCCGCAGCACGAACGCCGCGCCCCGGCTGGGGAAGCCGAGATAGTTGATGAGCGCCTGGCGCTCGGGCACCCGCCACATGCGCGGGCGGGGGTTGCCCGGCTGGGCCCGCGGGGTGACGGTGCCGATTTCGATGTGCCCAAAGCCCAGCGCCGCCAGGCCGCGCCAGGCCAGCCCATCCTTGTCGTACCCCGCGGCCAGCCCCACCCGATTGGGGAAGCGCACGCCGGCCAGCACCACGGGGTCGGTGGGCAGGTCGTGCGCGCCCACCGCGCGGCGCACCACCCGCTGCAACGCGGGCCAGCGGCCCACCGCGCGCCAGAAGCGCAGCGCCCAGGCGTGCGCGGTTTCGGGGTCCACATGCCGCAGCAGCGGCCAAAGCGCGCGATACAACGCGGGCATGGCGTTCCTCACGGGGTGGGGGTGGGCGGCAGCGGCAACGCGGGCTGGCCGTCGTCGCCCAGGCCCAGCACATCGCACTTGGTGCCCTTGTCGCCCGTCGCGGCCACAATCCAGGTCGAGCCCGGCTGCACCGCATCGCAAGGAATACGCAAAATCAGGCGCCCTTCCTCGTCCACCCGGCCGGTATAACCGACGATGGTTTGGGTTTTCAGCCAGCGGCCGCTGAAGACCTTTTCGGCCCAGGTCTCCAGTTGGTCGCGCCCCGCGTGCCAGGTGAAGTTGAGGCTCACATAGCCCAGGTTGTCGAAGAACCAGGTGGAGGATGGCGGCCGTCGCAGGGGCGCGTCGGGGTGGTAGAACTCGACGCCTCCGGCCACCCGCGTATCGCCCACGGGCGCGGCGAACAACACGGTGACCACGAAGTAGCAGCGTCCGTTTTGGTCGGGGTCGGCCTCGGCCCGCATGGCCGCGTGCCACAAATCCAACTCGGGGGGCAGCAAATACAGCGCGGGCTTGCCGTTGAGGCAGTAGATGGGGTCGTGCAAGGCGTCGGTGAACCCCACCGCGTCGGGCGCCACGGTAGGCGTTGGCCGTGGGGTGGGCGTGGCCGTGGGTG
>WGAK01000080.1 GCA_015494815.1 Anaerolineales bacterium
AAGAGCCAGGCCCCCTGCGCGCCCAGGCGCATTTTGGCAATGTAACTCAGCCCATCTTCGACGCCGAACAGAAAGCCGGTGAAGGCCCAGTGCGCATCGGCATGGGCCGCGGCCCATGCATAGGGCGCGGTGGTAAGCGCGGCCGTCACCAGCCCCACCACCAGGGGCCAGCGGTTCGCCCCGTTCCATCGCGCCACCCGGTCGCGCGGCCGGGCATCTGGGTCAGAGGCCCAGGGCTTCATACAGAGTTTCCAGGGACAGGTTGGAGGCCACGGTGCCCTGGGAGCGCAGAGTCAAGGCCGCGGCTGCGGTCCCCAGGCGGACGGCCTCGTCGGGCTCCAGCCCCTGCTGCAGGCTGTAGATGACCGTCGCGGTGAGCGCGTCGCCCGCGCCCGTGGGGTCCACCACCTCGGTGCGCAGCGCGGGGATGTGGCCCTGGCCGTCCTCGGTGGCGTAGCACACGCCAAACTCGGCCAGGGTGACCAAGGCCAGGCCCACGCCTTGGGCGACCAGAGCGCGGGCCGCATCCAGGGCCTGGGTGACATCGCGCTGGTCCACGGGGCGTTCCAGCAGCGCGGCGGCTTCCACATGATTCAGGGTGAGTAGGGTAATGCGGGCCAGATGCGGTTTGAGGCGATGCACCAGTTGCGCGCTGGTGGCATCGGCGGCCATGCGCACGCCATGCCGACGGGCCAGGCTGAAGACGGTGCGCAGGGCCTGGGGGCGCACATTGGCGTCTACGAAGCCCCAGGCCGCGCCCGCGAACATTTCTTGCTGCGCGCGCAGGTAGGCCGGGGTGAGTGCATCCACGGCCCGCAGGTCATACACGCCGTATTGCAAGCCCCCCTGGGGGTAGAGCAGGCCGATGTAATGACCGGTTTCCAGGTCGGGGGCGCGCAGGCTGGCCGTGGTGTCCACGCCCAGGGCTTCGAGATGCGCCAGCAGGGCCCGCCCCGCGGGTTCGTCGCCCACCGCGGTGATGAAGCGCACCGGCTGGCCCAGGCGGGCCAGGTTCTCGGCCACATTGCGGGCCACCCCGCCGAACGCCCGCCGCACCCGCGCGGGAATGCGATGCCAGATTTGCAATTCGCCTTGGGGGTGGGCAATCAAATCAACCCCCGCGGTGCCGATGACCAGCACCGGGGCTTGCGGGTCGGCCGTATCCCAGTATGCCATGACGCCTCCTACGCGGACTCCGGGTCGTCGGGCAGGAATCGCGACGGCGTCGCGCCGAACGCGAGGTGGGTCTCAGGCATGCAACTCTGCAACACCCGCCAGGCCTCGTAGAGCCACTGGGCGAGGTAGCGTTCCCGCAGGGCGAAGTCGGCGGTGTCCAGGTCGTCCACATTCAGCCGCGGCAGCGCGTCTCCCATGTTGAAGATGGGCCGATCCAGGGCCGGGGGCTCGAGATGAGGCGGCAAAGTCCGCAACAGCGCTTCGTCGAGCAAGCGCCACCAGGCCCGACACAAAACCCTTAGCGCGTCGTTGGGCGAGGCCCACGCTTGCGTCCACTCGTCGAGGGAAAGCACGGGCAACAGGTCCTCGGCTCGGCGCAGGAAGTGCTCCGTGGCGGCCAGGAGTTCCCGCTGCATCCGGGCCTGAATCTGAGCGGGCAGTTCCTCGCTCTTGGCAACCAGCGAGGCGCGCAGCGCCCGACGGAGAATTTCGCTCACGCCCCGGGGAGGAGCCCAATCGCCAAAGGTGATGTCCACCACCTTGAGCCCGCGTTGTTCGGCCAGGGGGAAGCCATCTTCGGCCCGGCCGTTGAAAGCCTCCAAAATCTCCTGGCGGATTTGTTCGGGCGTTACCTTGTCCTCGTGCCGGAAGTGAGTGGTCAAACGCTGCTCCAGTTGGCGGCGCACTTCCGACGGCCAGGCCGAGAGAAGGTCGCGCAGGGTTCTTTGGTGGACGCGGTCCAGCAACTGCGCGGCCGTGTATTTGGCGAACACCTTGCGAACGGTGCTGTCCAGCGCGCCTTCCATGACCCGGCGGGCCAGGTCGGTGGCCGTGCGAATGTCCCAATGCGCGGCTTCGCGCTGAATGAGGCGGTGCACCGCCTGCCAGGCCAGGGCTCGCGCTTGCTGCGGCGGGAGTTCCCTGAAGGCGTCGCGCACCAGCCGCCCCTGGGCGAACAGTTCGAAGGTGACTTCCACCTGGGGGAGTTGCAGGGGGATGCCGTCGTTGGTGCGCACCAGGATGGTCTTGGGCCGCGTGCGCTCGGGGCGCAGGCGAATGAGCACCGGGTAGCGCACGCGGCCGAATTTGGGCAAGACCGCGTTGAAGCGAGCGTAGGGGACCAGCGCGGCGGTATACCCGGCCTGTTCGCCGGCTTCGACCCACTCTTCGGCTTCGTCCTGTCCTTCGGCCTCGGCCCATTCTACCGAGAAAGGCGATGCCACAGTTTGGGGCCAGGTTTGGGGGCGTCGTGGGCGTCGGGTGAGCACACAACGGGGTTGCCTGAGTACCGGGCCCGGAAAGAGCGGGGCCGGTACCGGCTCGTCCAGGCGCTCAGTGACCAGCAGGAGTTTGGTGTCAATCTCCAGCAGCGCAGGCCCACCGATGGTCTGCAGCCACGGAT
>WGAK01000081.1 GCA_015494815.1 Anaerolineales bacterium
AACAAAATGCAGGCCCGCCTGGTGGGTATATCGCTGGCCGTGGCACCCGACCACGGCTATTACATCCCCCTGGGCCATCGGGAGGGCCGCCAGTTGCCCTGGGAGCAGGTGCGGGACGCGCTGCGCCCGGCGCTGACCGACCCGCGCCAAGGCAAAGTGGGGCACAACCTCAAGTTCGACTATGTCATCCTGGCCCGACATGGCCTGCGCATGGTGCCGTTGACCTTCGACACCATGCTGGCCGAGTGGCTGTGCGACCCCGCCAGCCGCAATTTGGGCCTCAAGAACCTGGCCTGGGTGCGCCTGGACCTGGCCATGACCGACATCGTGGACCTCATCGGCAAAGGCCGCAAGCAGATTTCCATGGATGCGGTGCCCATTGCCCAGGCCGCGCCCTACGCGGCCGCGGATGTGGCCGTGGTGTTGCGCTTGCTGCCCGTGTTGCAGGCCGACATGGAGCGCCGGGGCGTGGCGCATCTGCTGCACGACCTGGAGATGCCCCTGGTGCCCATCCTGGCGCACATGGAAATGACCGGCGTGGCCGTGGATGTGGCCCAATTGCAGCGGTTGGAAGCCGAATTGCGGCAACGGCTCCAAGAGATGGAGGAACGGGTCTTTCAGGCCGTGGGGCATCGCTTCAACCTCAACTCGCCGCAGCAATTGGCGCAGGTGCTGTACGGCGAATTGGGCCTGAACCCACCCCCCGGCACGCGCAAGACCAGCAGCGGACGCTACACCACCGCCGCGGATGTGCTCGCGGCCATGCGCACACAACACCCCGTGGTGGACTGGATTTTGGAGCACCGGGAACTGAGCAAACTGCTGCACACCTATGTGGAGGCTCTGCGGGAGCAAATCCACCCCGAAACCGGCCGCATCCACACCACCTACAATCAGACCGGCGCGGTCACCGGCCGCATCGTGTCGCAAAACCCCAACCTGCAAAACATCCCCGTGCGCACCGCGTTGGGCCGCGAGGTGCGCCGCGCCTTTGTCGCGGCCGAGGGTTATCGCTGGCTTTCGGTGGATTATTCGCAAATCGAACTGCGCGTCGTGGCCCACATCTCAGGCGACGAAGCCATGATTGCGGCCTTTCAGGTCGGTCAGGACATTCACCGGGCCACCGCGGCGGTGATTTTCGGCGTTGCGCCCGAAGAAGTCACGCCCCAGCAGCGCCGCCTGGCCAAGGCGGTCAACTTCGGCCTGATTTACGGCATGACGCCCTATGGCCTGAGCCAGGCGGTGGACATCCCCGTGGACCAGGCCCGCGCGTTCGTGGACGCGTACTTCAGCCGCTTCTCCAAAGTGCGGGAGTACATGGAGCGCACCCTGCAGCAGGCTTATCAGCAGGGTTATGTGGAAACCCTCTTCGGCCGAAAGCGTTATTTCCCCGAACTGCAGAACCCCGACATTCATGTGAACGCGCGGCGGCGGGCGGAGCGCGAGGCCATCAACGCGCCCATTCAGGGTACCGCGGCCGACATCCTCAAGAAAGCCATGATTGCCGTGGACGCGGCTTTGCGGGCCCAGGCCCCGCGGGCTCGAGTGTTGCTCCAGGTGCACGACGAACTGGACTTGGAAGTCCCGGCCGACGAGGTGGACCGGGTGGCCGCGCTGGTGAAACGGACGATGGAGCAAGTCGTGCAGTTGAAGGTGCCTTTGGTGGCCGACGCCAAGGTTGGCCCTAACTGGGACGCGCTGGAGCCCTGGCAGCCCGCCGCGGGCCCGGCCGCCGCGACCGCATCCTCCGCGAGCCAGGAGGCCCCGGATGTTTGACCGTTTCCGTCGCCCTACGCCCCCGCGCCGCGTGGTGCTCATCACGGGCGCATCGTCGGGCATTGGCCGCGCCTGCGCCACGGCCCTGGCGCAGCAGGGGTACACCGTATACGGCACCAGCCGCCACCCCGAGGCGTATGCCGACCTGCCCTATCCGTTGTTGCCCCTGGATGTGACCGACGACGCCGCGGCCGAGGAGGTGGTGCGTCAAGTCGTGGCGCGTGAAGGCCACCTGGATGTGTTGGTGAACAATGCCGGATGGGGCATTGCGGGCGCTGTCGAAGATACCACCCCTGCCGAAGCGCGCGCGTTGCTCGAGGTCAACCTTTTGGGCGTACATCGCATGGTGCGGGCCGCGCTGCCGGTGATGCGTCGGCAAGGGTATGGCCTGGTGGTGAACATCTCGTCGCTGGCGGGGCGGGTGGGGTTGCCGTTCCAGGGCTTTTACAGCGCGTCCAAATTCGCGCTGGAGGGGTTATCTGAGGCCCTGGCGTTGGAGGTGGCGCCCTTTAGCGTGCAGGTGGTGCTCATTGCGCCGGGCGACTTTCGCACCGACTTCTTCAACCGGCGGCAGCGGGTCGCGGGGTATGCCGATTCGGCCTATCGGGCCTTGGCCGACAAAGTGCTGGCCGCAATGGAGCGCGACGAGCAGCAGGCCCCGCCCCCCGACGCCGTGGCCCGGCTGTTGGTACGCATCCTGCGCCGGCCCCGGCCTCGCTTCCGTTACACCGTGGGCAGTTGGGTGCAGCGGGCCGCGGTGGGGCTCAAAGGCAAAGTGCCCGACGATTGGCTGCTGTCCCTCAGCCGCTTGGTGTACGGCATCCCCGCGGCGCGGCCCAAGCCGCGCGACCGCGAGCGTTGACGACGCGGCCCCGGCCGCGCACCGTCGCGGCCGGGGGAATCGTGGCGGGTCAGCCCGCGGGCTGGGCTACGCGTCCAGTTCGTACGACCAGACAGGCAGAATGGCGCGCTCGCGCAAATACGCCTCGATGCGCGGCGGAAAGTCGTAGGCTACGAACAGGAGCACCGCGGGGCGCTGTTCCTGCGCCTCCAGTTGGCGCGCCAGGCGCACGAAACGGTCAATTTCCTTGCGCGAGGGCCGCACTTTGGCCTCTCCCAGAATGAGGACCGCCTCGTCACCGCGGCGCCCGTGTCCATAGATGTTCACCTGGCGCTCGCGGCCGCGCACCACCACATAGCGCCGCGTCAGGCGCCCTTCGACCTGGATGCCGTGCTGTCGCAACAAGCCCGGCAAGGCCCGCAACGCCCGGTCCTCCAGCGTGTACCCCACGGTGTTGGAGAGGCCTTCCAGACGCTCGTGCATGAGGCGCTGGGTGCCGGCCAATTTCTGGAGTTCTTCTTCGGTGCGCTTCTGGGCCTCGGCCAACTCGTTGAGCCGCTCTTCGGTGCGCTTCTGAGCCTCGGCCAACTCGTTGAGCCGCTCTTCGGTGCGCTTTTGGGCCTCGGCCAGTTCCGCGACGGCAATCTCCAGGCGTGTCAGCCGCTCTTCGGTGCGCTTTTGGGCCTCGGCCAGTTCCGCGACGGCAATCTCCAGGCGCGTCAGGCGCTCTTCGCTACGCTTCTGGGCCTCGGCCAGTTCCGCGACGATGGCCGTGAGTTCGCGAAATTCCGTTTGCGTCACTTGCTGTTCCAGTTGGGCCCGGTGCCGTTCGATGTCTTCCCACAGCAGCAGGATGACCTCTTGCACGGCCGGGTCCAACTTGGACAGTTTGCGCATCAAGGTCGCCCCAGAGAGCATGACCGTCTCCTTTCCTCGACTATCCGGCGGCGAGTGCCGCGCGGTGCTTTCCTCTTTATTATAGGATATCTGCCAAGGGGCGTGGGCATTTTCACGCCGCGTCGGGCGGCGGTTCCTCGGGGGCTTCGGCCACGACATAGAGGGGCCGGCCTTTGATTTCGTCGTACACCCGGCCGATGTATTCGCCCAGGATGCCCAACGAAACCAGTTGCACGCCGCCCAGGAAGAGCACCGCAATCAGGGTGGTGGCCTGGCCGTAGAAGGCCTGGCTGCCGGTCATGCGGGCGATGACCACCACGGGGATGGCCACGATGGCCAGCCCGGCGCTGATGAAGCCCATGTAGGTGGCCAACTGGAGGGGGAAATAGGAAAATCCCGTGATGGCATCCAGCGCGAATTTGAGCATTTTGCGCAAGGGGTATTTGGTCTCGCCGGCAAAGCGTGGGGCGCGCTGGTAAGGCACGCCCGTTTGGCGAAAGCCAACCCAGGCCACCATCCCCCGCAAGAAGCGGTGGCGCTCGCGCATGCGTCGCACCACCTCGACCACCCGGCGGTCCATGAGCCGAAAGTCGCCCGTGTCCACGGGGATGTCGACATTGGTGATGCGCCGGATGAGCCGATAGAACAGGGCCGCGGTGGTTTTCTTGAACCAGGTCTCGCCCGCGCGTGCTGCACGCACCGCGTACACCACCTGATAACCCGCGCGCCACTGCTCCACCAGCCGGGGGATGACTTCGGGCGGGTCTTGCAGGTCCGCGTCCATGATGACGACCGCCCGGCCGCGCGCGTAGTCCAGCCCCGCGGTCACCGCGATTTGGTGGCCGAAATTGCGGGCAAAGATGACCGCGCGCACATGCTCGGGGTCCTGGGCGCGCAAGGCGCGAATCAGGTCGGTGGAACCGTCGCGCGACCCATCGTCCACCAGCACCAATTCCCACGGCTCGCCGAGTT
>WGAK01000082.1 GCA_015494815.1 Anaerolineales bacterium
TCAGTCCAAAATCTCGGTGATGGTGCCCGCACCCACCGTCAGGCCGCCTTCCCGAATCGCAAACCGCGACCCCTTCTCCAGCGCCACCGGCACCATCAACTCCACCGTCAGGTTCACATTGTCCCCGGGCATCACCATGTCCACCCCTTCCGGCAGCGTTATCGTCCCCGTCACATCCGTCGTCCGAATGTAGAACTGCGGCCGATACCCGCTGAAGAACGGCTTGTGCCGCCCGCCTTCGTCCTTCCGCAACACATACACTTCTGCCTTGAACTTCCGGTGCGGCGTGATGCTCCCGGGCGCGGCCACCACCATCCCGCGGCGTACTTGCGTCCGCCCAATGCCTCGCAGCAGCAGCCCCACATTGTCCCCCGCTATCCCTTCGTCCAGCACTTTGTGGAACATCTCCACACCCGTCACCACCGTCTTCAGCACCTCGTCCTGCATCCCCACAATCTCCACCTCTTCCCCGGTCCGAATCTTCCCCCGCTCTATCCGGCCCGTCACCACCGTACCCCGGCCCTTGATGCTGAACACATCCTCTATCGGCATCATGAACGGCTTGTCCACTTCCCGCACCGGCTCCGGGATGTACTCGTCCAAGACCCGCAGCAATTCCCCAATCGGTTCGTACTCCGGCGCATTCGGGTCCTGGCTCTCGCTCTGCAGCGCCTGCAGCGCACTCCCCTTCACCACCGGCACTTCATCCCCAGGATACCCGTACTCGCTCAGCAACTCCCGCACTTCCAACTCCACCAGTTCCAGCAGTTCCGGGTCGTCCATCATGTCCACTTTGTTCAGAAACACCACAATCGCCGGCACTTCCACCTGCCGCGCCAGCAAGATGTGCTCCCGCGTCTGCGGCATCGGCCCCTCGGGTGCGGCCACCACCAGAATCGCACCGTCCACCTGCGCCGCACCCGTAATCATGTTCTTGATGTAGTCCCGGTGCCCGGGCATGTCCACATGCGCATAGTGCCGCTTCGGCGTCTCGTACTCCACATGCGCAATGTTGATGGTGATGCCCCGCTGCCGCTCTTCCGGCGCTTTGTCGATCTCTTCGAACGGCGTGTACTGGCCCCATCCCTGCAGCGCACAGTACTTCGTGATGGCCGCCGTCAGCGTGGTCTTGCCATGGTCGATGTGCCCCATGGTCCCCACATTCAAGTGCGGCTTCCGCCGCTCAAACTTTTGCTTGCCCATAGGTGCCTCTCCTTCGAAAGATATGGCGAGGGTATGCCCTCTTACGCGCTACAATTCCCTCTTCTGGCGACCAGAGGGAATGCACCGCCCAACGATGGAAGAAAAAAGAGCCCTCGACGGGACTTGAACCCGTGACCTCACCCTTACCAAGGGTGTGCTCTACCTCCTGAGCTACGAGGGCTCATGCCAGTGGGCAGGGAGGGATTCGAACCCCCGTAGGGCGAAGCCCAGCGGGTTTACAGCCCGCCCCCTTTGGCCACTTGGGTACCTGCCCACGACACACCAAGCCGACGACGGGACTTGAACCCGTAACCCGCCGCTTACAAGGCGGCCGCTCTGCCGGTTGAGCTACGTCGGCCAGGCCGCGTCCATTATACCAGACAGGGCAACCGCCCACAAGCCCCGTGGGGTCGGCTTGCGCGGCCCTAAGTGTAGCAAATTCCCGTGGCTTCGTCAACGGTCGCGGGCAAAATTTCCCCCCTCGGCCGGGGCCGCGGGCACGCCCAGCAGCAGCACCGCGGCCAGCGCCATGCCCGCCGCGGCCAGCGGGAAGAGCATGGCATACGCGCCCGGCCGCCATTCCAGCAGCAGTCCCAGCGCGGGCGGGCCCAGAATCAGCGCCGCGTTGGAAGCGATGTAATACAGGCCCGTCATCCAACCCGCCTGCCCCTCGGGGCCGTACTCGTATACCAGGGGCAGCGCGTTGACATTCACCAGGGCCCAGGCCGCGCCCAGCCCGGCCAGCAGGGCCAGCAACGCGGGCACCGTGCGCACCACCAGCCCCAGGGCCAGCAGCGGCGTCAACGCCATCAACCCGGCCAGAATCACCCGCCTTCGGCCCCAACGCGCGCCGGCCAGCCCCGCGGGTACGGCCAGCGCCACGAAGGTCAGCGGCAGCACCGCGGTCACCATGGCCACGCGGCCGTCGCTCAGCCCCAGCACGAACTTACCAAACGACGACAGCCAGGCCTCCACCAGGCTGTAGGCCCAAAACCACGCCAGCAGCGCCAGCAACAGCCGCCCCAGGCCCGCGTGCCCCGCCAATCGCCGCTGGCGCACGGCCTGCCAAACCGCGCGCAGGCTCGGCTCGGCCGCGGCCGAGGCCACCGGTTGCTGCGGCTCGCGCACCCGCCACAGCACCACCCCCACGGCCAGCAACAGCATGCCCGCGCCAAAGGCAAAGGGCGCCACCTCGGCCGCCGACAGTCCCCAGCGGCTCAGGGCGGCTTCGTACAACGCACCGCCCACCAGAAAGGCCAGAATCGCACCCAGGCCACCCATCAGGTTGATGACGCCGTTGGCCGTACTGCGCTGTTCCGGCGGATACAAATCGCCCAGCAACGCGATGGTCGGCGAGCGGAACACCGCCAACGCGAAGTTGGTCAGGCCGATGGCCAGCATGATGCCCGCCACCGAGCGCGCCAGGGGGATGCTCACAAAGGCCAATGCGGCCAGCGGCGCGCCCACCATGAGCCACGGCAACCGCCGCCCCCAACGCGTGCGGGTGCGGTCCGAGAGCGCGCCGACCAGGGGTTGCAGCACGATGTTGAAGTAGTTGTCCCAGGTCAGGGCCACGCCGATGGCCAACGCGCCCACCTCACGCTGCTTAAGCAGCAGCGGGACGAAGTTGTTGAAGATGGGGCCGACGAGGCTGATGCCAAAGAAGCCAAACGCCAGGGCAAAGGTGCGCCCCCAGGGGAAGGTGGTCCGGCTCATGCCGCAGGCTCCTCAGGGGTGGGGGAAGACGCCGCGGCCGACGGGTCGGATTCGGACGCGCGCCGCGCCGCTTCCAGTTGGGCCAGAAAGGCCCGGTCCTCCTCGGTGAGGGACGCGCGGGCCAGCAAGTCGGGCCGGCGCTCCCAGGTGCGGCGCAGGGCCTCTCGACGCCGCCAGCGCGCGATTTCCGCGTGGTGGCCCGAGAGCAGCACCTCGGGCACCTTCCAGCCCCGAAACACCGCGGGGCGGGTGTAGTGCGGGTGTTCCAGCAGCCCGTCGCTGAACGAGTCTTTGCGGGGCGCGTCGGGGTCGCCCAACACGCCGGGCAGCAGTCGGGTCACCGCATCCAGGACCACCAGCGCAGGCAGTTCGCCGCCGGTGAGCACATAGTCGCCGATGGAAATCTCGTCGGTCACCAGGTGCTGCCGCACCCGCTCGTCCACGCCCTCGTAGCGCCCCGCGATGAGGGCCAGGTGGGGCTGTTGGGCCAGTTCCCAGGCCACTTCCTGGGTGAAGGGCCGGCCCTGGGGCGTGAGCAGGATGACGGGCACCTGAGGCGGCCGGCCCAACACGGCTTCCACCGCGGCGAAAATGGGCTCGGGCTTCATCACCATGCCGCCGCCGCCGCCGTAAGGCTCGTCGTCCACGGTCTTGTGGCGGTCCGTGGCCCAATCGCGGATGTTGTGCAGCCGCACCTCCAGCAGGCCCTTCTGCCGGGCCCGCGCCATGATGCTCAGGCTCAGGTACGGTTCGAACACCTCGGGGAACAGGGTAAACACTTCCACGCGCATGGGTGTATTGTACCAAGGCCGGGCCGCGGGTGGGCTATAATCCCCCTGGCGGGGGAACCCGCCCATTCCGCGGCAGGAGCGAAGGTCATGACGGCATCCCCTTATGCCGACGAAGCCGCGGCCCGCGAGGCCGTGACCGCGTTGGTGCACGAACTGTTCCAGGCCCGGCTCATCACATCCACGGGCGGCAATGTGTCGGTGCGTTTGGGCACGGGCGATGTGCTCATCACGCCCACCCGCATGCACAAGGGCGGGCTCACCCCTGCGACCCTGGTGCGGGTGGATGCGCAGGGCCAACCCTACCCCGGTCAGGGCAAGCCTTCGTCCGAGACGCCCCTGCACCTGGCCGTGTACGAAGCCTTCCCCCAGGTGCACGCGGTGGTGCACACCCACGCGCCTTACGCCACCGCGCTGGGGCTGATGGGCCAGCGCATTCCGCCCATTCTGGCCGACGCGCTGCCTTTCGAGCACATGCGCACGGTGTATTATGTGGTGCCCGGCGACCGCGCGGGCATCGCCCGTTTGGTGGAAGGGCTGCGCCACGCGCCCGCCGTGTTGATGCAGAACCACGGCCTGCTCACCGTGGGCGAAACCCTGCGGCAGGCCGCCAACTATGCTCTGGCCCTGGAAGAAGTCATCCACATCCTCACTGTGTGCCGCATTTGGGGCATCGAGCCGCGCACCCTGCCGCCCGACGACGCGGCCACTTTGCGGGAACTGGGCGTGGTGTGAGCCACGCGCAACGCCCCGGCCCGGCCGGGGTTGTAATGATGATGGAACGCACTTTCGGCCGGGCGGTGGGGACGAGGGCCTTGTATTTCACGGACAGGAGCAGGTAGCGTGATTGTTTTGCGTATTCTTTGGCTTTTGGGCCTCAGTTACTTTCTGGGCGCCATCCCCTTTGGCTATATCATCGCCAAAATCGCCCGCAATGTGGATGTGCGCCAGGTGGAAAGCGGCCGCACCGGAGGCACCAACACGCTGCGCGCCGCGGGCTTTTGGGCCGGTCTGGCTACCGCCACGCTGGACATCCTCAAAGGCGCCACCACCGTTTGGCTGGCCAAGTTCGTAGTGCCCGACCTGTACTGGGTGCACGTGCTGGCCCCCGTGCTGGCCATCATCGGCCACAACTACTCGCTGATTCTGGCCGAGCGGGACCCCGAAGGCAAGGTGCGGCTGTATGGCGGCGCGGGGGGCGCGCCCGCGGCCGGGGGCGCGCTGGGGCTGTGGGCCCCGTCGCTGCTCTACATCCTGGCCATTGGGGTGGTGCTGTTCTTCGTGGTGGGCTATGCCTCGGTCACGACCATGAGCGTGCCCGTCGTCGCGGGGCTGGTGTTCGCCTACCAGGCCGCGCACGGCCAACTGCCGTGGGTGTATGTGGCGTACGCGGTGCTGGCCGAAGCCCTGCTGCTATGGGCCCTACGGCCCAACATCCGCCGTCTGCTGAACGGCACCGAGCGGGTGGTGGGCCTGCGCGCCTGGCTGGCCCGCCGACGCCTCACGGCCTGAAGGTGCTCAGGCGGCCTGGGCCCGGCGGTGCCACCAGCGCCCCACCAGCCAGGCCACGCCCACCAACAGCACGGCCAGCACCAGAGGCATCACCACCGCCAGCACCGAAGTCACCAACGCCAGCACATCTTCGACGAAACTCACCACCGGGTGGGCCACGCCTCCCGTGGTGGCGCTGACCGCGGGGCGCACCACCGCGGCCTTGGCCGTATGCACGCTTCCGGCCACGATGAGCCCCGCCACCAGCGCCAGGGCCGGGTGAATGGGCCCAATGGCGTTGGTGCTGGCCGCGAACACCACCGCGCCGGCCACGGGCCGCACGACGGTCTGCAGCAGGTCGTTGAAGTGGTTGACCGCGGGAATTTTGTCCGCGAAGAACTCCACCGCGGCCAGCACGAGCAACGCGGCAATCACCCCGCCGTGGGTCAGCGTGTCCCAAGGCGGGTTGAGGTGCAGCCACGAGGTGTAGCGGGCCAGCAGGGCCACCACCAACAGGGGGATGTACGCGTTCAGGCCGGCGCTGGCCGACAATCCAAACGCGGCGAACAAAGCCTGAACCAGAGCCATGAGACGGACTCCTATTAGGGGCACGCCGCGGGGTCAGGAGGCCGCGGCGTCGGCGAGATGCCAGGTCTCGTCATCCCGCAAGAAGGGGCGCAGACGGGTCTCCAGGTCGGGGCACCAGTGGGTGGTGGCGCGCGGGAACTCCACCCACCATCCACGGCCGTCGGGCAATTCCAGGCGAAACGCGAACCGGTCGCGGCCCGGGAACGCGATGAGCGCGGCGTGGATGCGCTTCAGGCGGCGGGCTTCGGTCTCGACATCGTCGCGAGCCCGCAAGCGCAGGACCACCCGCCGGGCGGCGGCCCCGTTGGTGTGCGACGGGGCGGCGGTGCCGTTGGTGCGCGGTCGGGCCGCATGGCCGTTGCCCGGCTCGAGCCACGGCTCGGGGGGCACCACCGGCTCAGGCGGCACGCTCGCGTCGGCGGCCGGGGCCTCGTCCAACGGCGCGGGTGCCGGCGGCGCGTCCGTATAGGCGGCCTCGGCGTCGTGCAGGGACGCGGGCTCGGGCGGAGGCGGCATCCAGGCCTCGTCGCCCACTCCGTCCACCGCGGGCTCGGGCCTGCGCACCGTGACCCGGGTCGAGACGCCGTCCACCAGCACGGTGGCCTCTTCGCGGCGCTTGTCCACTTTGCCCACGACCACCACCACCCGGCCTTCCTGGAGCAGGTCCTGATAGCGACGCCACACTTTGGGGAAGACCACCAACTCGGCCGTGCCCTCTAAGTCCTCCAGAGTCACGAAGGCCATCGGCTCGCCCTTTTTGGTGGTGTGGGGTTTGACCCGGGTGACCACACCCAACAGGCGCACTTTGCGCCCGCCGCGCGCCTTGGCCAATTGGGCGGTGGTGTGCGTCACCACGCGCGGCAGCAAATCCACATACTCGCTCAAGGGGTGCTCAGAGAGGAACACGCCCATGAGTTCCCGTTCCCAGGCCAGACGCTCGCTGGAGGTGACCTGGAGGTCGGGCAGTTCCAGCGCGATGGGCGCGACCGGCGCGGGGGTGCCGGCCGTAGCGCCGAACAGGGAGAGTTGCCCGGCATCCCGATCGCGCATGGCGCGGGCGTTGAGGGCCATCATGCGGTCCAGCGCGGCCAGCAGCGCGGCCCGGTCGCCAAAACGGTCCAGCGCGCCGGCCTTGATGAGGCTTTCCAGCGAGCGTTTGCCCACCACGCGCAAGTCCACCCGCTGGAGGAAGTCGCTCAAATCCGCGAAGGGACCGCCTTCCTCCCGCGCGCGCAGGATTTCGTCCACGCCGTTGTGGCTCACATGCTTGATGGCGCCCAGGCCAAAGCGGATGCCCTCGCGGTCCGGCTCGTCGGGCAGGGCTTCGATGGTGAACTCCCACTGGCTGTGGTTGACATCCGGCGGCAACACCTTCAGCCCGGCCTGCCGCGCGTCTTCCACATAGCGGGCCACTTTGTCGCTGTTGTTCAGCGACACGCTCAGCAGCGCGGTCATGTATTCCAGGCGATAGTGGGCCTTGAGGTACGCGGTTTGCACCGCGATGACCGCGTAGTCGGCCGCGTGGGATTTGTTGAAGCCGTATTGGGCAAAACGCCGCCAACTGTTGTAAATGCGCTCCGCGTCCTCCCGGCGAATGCCTCGGGCCACCGCGCCCTCGACGAATTTCTTGGCGTGCCGTTCGATTTCCTTGGGCTTCTTCTTGGCGATGGCCCGCCGCAGGTTGTCGGCTTCGGAGCCTTCGTAGCCGGCCAATTCCATGGCCGCCCGCATGATTTGTTCCTGATAAACGGTGATGCCATAGGTCTCGGCCAGGATGGGCTCCAGTTTGGGATGGTCGTAGGTCACCGGGGCCTGGCCGTGCATGCGGCGCACGAAATCATCAATGAACTGCATAGGGCCGGGGCGATACAAGGCCACCATGGCCACGATGTGGCGCAATTCGGTGGGCTGCATCTTGACCAGGTTGCGGGTGAAGCCGCCGCCCTCCACCTGGAAAAGCCCTACGGTATCGCCTTTGCGCAGCAGTTCGTAGGCCTTGGGGTCGTCCAGGGGGATGTTGTACAGGTCCAGATGCCGGCCGTGGCGGTCTTCGATGGATTTGCACGCCTTGGCCATCACCGTGAGGGTGGCCAGGCCCAAGAAGTCCACCTTGAGCAGGCCCATGTCTTCCAAGATGCCCATCTCGAACTGGGTGAGGGTTTGGATGGGCGCCTCTTGGGCCGGGCCCCGCTCGTCGTCGGCCTGGGCCGGGCCCGAAGTCGGCCGGTGCAGGGGCACATGCTCGATGACGGGGTCGGGGGTTACGATGACCCCGGCCGCGTGGGTGCCCACATGCCGCACCACGCCCTCCAGCGCGCGGGCGATGTCGAACAAGCGCCGCACCTCGGGGTCGCGGTGATACTCGGCCACCAGTTCCTGCACCGGCACCTTGTATTCCCGGTTGGCCTCTTCGTCGGGCCGGCCGTCTTTGGTGAACTTGCCGCGCAGCACTTCGTCCAGGTTCACCGGCCGACTGGGCACATTGGGCACCAGTTTGGCCAGGCGGTCCACCTTCTCGGGCGCAATCTCCAGCACCCGGCCCACATCGCGCAGGGCCGCGCGGGCCTTCATGGAGCCGTAGGTGATGATTTGGGCCACATTCGCCGCGCCGTATTTGTCGGAGATGTAGCGCAGCATCTCGTCGCGACGGTCGTCTTGAAAGTCCAGGTCAATGTCGGGCATGGTCTGCCGCGACGGGTTCAGAAAGCGTTCGAAAATCAGGTCGTGCTCCAGCGGGTCCACCATGGTGATGCCCAGGCAGTAGGCCACCAAAGAGCCGGCCGCGGAGCCGCGCGCGTTGTACCAGATACCCTTCTCCCGGGCGTGGTTCACCAAATCCCACACAATGAGGAAGTAGGCGTCGAAGCCCATCTCGTGAATGACGCCCAATTCGTACTCAAAGCGCTCCCGCACCTGGGGGTCGTCGGCCCGGTCGCCGTAGCGCTCCCGCAGGCCCCGCTCGGCCAGGTGGCGCAGGTACGAGGCCGCGTCGTGGCCTTCGGGCACGGGGAAGGAGGGCAGGGCGTAGTGCTTCTCGTTTTTGCCCACCAGGCTGTTCATGTGCAGATACACATCGCACATTTCCGCGATGAGCGTCGTATTCTCGATGGCGCCGGGCACTTCGCCGAAGAGGGCCTGCATCTCCTGGGCCGAGCGGAAGTAGTAGGTCGGGTCCGTCATGCGCAGCCGCTTGGGGTCGTTCAACTTCTTGCCCGTCTGGATGGCGATGAGCACATCCTGCAACTGCGCGTCGTCGGGCTTGATGTAGTGCACATCGTTGGTAGCCACGAAGCGGGCGTTGTAGCGGGGGGCCAGTTCCAGCAGGGCTTTGTTGACCTCCCGCAGTTCGGGGATGTTGTGGTCTTGCAATTCGAAGAAGAAACGCTCGGGGCCGAAGACCTCGTAGTACCAATCCAGGCGTTCAATGGCCTTTTCGCGCTGGCCCCGCTTGAGGGCGCTGGGCACCTCGGCCGAAAGACAGCCGGTGGTGGCGATGAGGCCCTCCGCGTGGCGGGCCAGGGCTTCGTAGTCAATGCGGGGCTTGTAGTAGAAGCCCTCCAGTTGGGCGTAGGACGCCAGTTTCATCAAGTTCTTCCAGCCCGTCTCGTTCTGGGCCAGCAGCAGCAAATGGTGGGGCGAACGGTCCAGTTTGGGGTTCTTCTTGTGCACATCGGGCACCAGGTAGGCTTCCATGCCCAAGATGGGCTTGATGCCGGCCTGACGCGCGGCCCGGTAGAACTCGGCCGCGCCGTAGAGCACGCCGTGGTCGGTCAGCGCCAGCGCGGTCATGCCCTCGCGTTTGGCGGCCTGCACCAGGGCCTTCACCTTGCTCAGGCCGTCCAACAGCGAGTATTCCGAATGCACATGCAAATGCACGAAACTCATGGCCGTCTCCTGCGGGGGAGGGCACGCGAAGGGCACGCGCAGAGGATACCGGTGGGGCGCTTCAAGTATACCGTGCCTCGCGCCGCGGAGGGCGAAGGTTTTAAGATTGCGCCCCCATCCGAACCCCGCGGCCGACCCGGCGTGCCAAGGCTCATCTTTTCACCGGCGCACAGGGGCTTTTTGGTACAATGAGGATGTGCCTTAGCCGCAAATTCCATTCTCCAAGGAGGAGACCCATGAGCAAAGGCAGTTGGCGCTGGATGCTCGCCTTGGTGGCGTTGCTTGCGTTGGCCGCGGGCCTGGCGGCCTGCGGCGGCAAGACGCAAGAGGCCACCGAAGCCCCGGCCACCGAGGCCCCCAAGGCCGAGATGACCGAGGCGCCCAAAGAAGAGGCCACCGAAGCGCCGCAACCCGAAGCCACCGAAGCCCCCACCGAAGAGGTTGCCACCGGCCCCGGCGGCGTGACGGCCGCGGACCTGCAAGGGGTCAAGGTCGAGTTCTGGCATGTGTGGAGCCGGGGCGTGGGCGAAGAATTGCAGCGTCTGGTGGACGAGTTCAACGCCACTAACGAGTGGGGCATCACCGTCGAGGCCATCAACCAGGGTGGCTATGGCGAAATGTTCGACAAGATGAACGCGGCCATCAACAGCGGTGAATTGCCCGACATCGTGGTGGGCTACCAAAACCAGATGGCGGCCTGGGACCTGGCCGGGGACATCATCGCGGACATGAACGAGTATGTCAACGACCCCGTCTTTGGCCTGAGCGA
>WGAK01000083.1 GCA_015494815.1 Anaerolineales bacterium
GCCACCGGTATCACCGCGCGGGCCACCGCGCCCGCGCTGAAGCCCGGCGGCGGCGGCAGGATGAGCAGCACCGCGTCCACCTCGGGGGCCCGGAGCAGCACTTCCAGGCTGCGCGCGTAGTGTTCGGGCGATGCCGAAGCCAGCATGTCCACCGGATTGCGCACGCTGGCCGCGGGCGGCAGCAGGGCCTGCAGCGCGGCCTGGGTCTCGAGGCGCAGGTCGGCCAGCGTCAGGCCCCTCTCGGCCAGCGCGTCCGCCGCCAGGACGCCCGGCCCGCCCGCGTTGGTCAGCACCGCGACGCGGCGGCCCTGCGGTGGGGAAGCGACGCGCTCGAAGGCCCGCGCCCAGGTCAGGGCCGTGCGGGTGTCGGGGGCCAGGTGCACTCCCGCGCGGCGGTAGGCGGCCCGGGCCAGGGCCCAATCGCCGGCCAGGGCCGCGGTGTGCGACGCCGCGGCGCGTTGGCCCGCCTGGGTGCGCCCTGCCTGCAGCACCACCACCGCGCGCTGCCGGGCCACCTGCGCCAGGGCCTGCACCAGCGCCCGGTCGGGGGGATTTTCCACATACAGCAGCACCGCGCGGGTGTGCGGGTCTTCATGGGCCCAGGGCAGCAGGTCGGCCACCCGCAGGTCGGCCTGGTTGCCCGTGCTGACGATGAAGGAGAACCCTTCGTCGCGCGGCTGGCTCCAATCCAGGATGGCCGCGGCCAGGGCGCCCGACTGGGACAGAAAGGCCAACCCGCCGGGCTTGGGCGGCGGGGGCGGCAAAAAGGTGGTGTCGAGGGGGTAGTGGGTGTCGAGGATGCCGATGCAGTTGGGGCCCAGCACCCGCACGCCGTGGCGTTGTGCGGCGTCCAGCAGCGCGCGCTGCCGGGCCTCGCCCTCGGGCCCCACTTCGGCAAAGCCGCCGGCCTGCACGATGGCCGCGGGGATGCCCCGCTGCCCCACCTGTTCCACCACCGTGGGCACGATGGCCGCGGGCACGATGACCACGGCCAGGTCCACCGGGTCGGGCACTTCCAGCACCGACGGGTACAGGGGCCGGCCGAACAACATGCCCCCTTTGGGGTTCACCAGGTGCACCGCGCCCGGATAGCCGCCCTGGAGCAGGTTGCGGGCCACCGCGTAGCCCAACGCGGTGGGCTTGGTCGAGGCGCCTATCACCGCGATGCCCCGGGGCCGAAAGAAGGCGCGCAACCAGAGGGGCGTGGGCATGGTCAGGCCGTGGGTGGGGTGGTGGCCCGGCCGAAGCGCACGCTGAGCGCGCGCACCTGCTCGGCCGCGTGATACGACGAACGCACCAGCGGGCCGCTCTCGACCCACTTGAAGCCCAGGCTGTAGCCGAACTCCCGCAGGGCCGCGAATTCGTCGGGGTGGTAATAGCGGGCAATGGGCAGATGACGGCGGCTGGGCTGCAGATACTGGCCGATGGTCACGATGTCCACCCCCCAGGCCCGCAGGTCTTCTAAGGTGGCCTTGACCTCGTCTAAGGTCTCGCCCAGGCCCACCATGATGCCCGACTTGGTCAGCACCGTGGGGTCCATGGCCTTGGCGCCGGTGAGAATGCGCCGCGCCCATTCGTAGCGGTCCTGGGGCTGCACGGTCTTGAACAGCCGCGGCACGGTTTCGACATTGTGGTTGAGAATCTCGGGCCGGGCGTCCATCACGATGCGCAATGCATCCAGACGGCCTTTGAAGTCGGGGATGAGCACCTCCACCGAGCAGCCCGGCACCCATTCGTGGATGAGGCGGATGACGCGCGCGAAGATGACCGCGCCGCCATCGCCCCGGTCGTCGCGGTTGACACTGGTGATGACCGCGTGCTGCAGGCCCATCGCGCGCACGGCCTGGGCGATGCGTTCGGGTTCGCGCCAGTCCAGGGGGCCGGGCAGGCCGTGCTTGACATCGCAGAAGCCGCAGGTGCGGGTACACACATCGCCCAACATCAGGAAAGTGGCCGTGCCCGCACCCCAGCATTCACCCAGGTTGGGGCAGTGGGCTTCTTCGCACACGGTATGCAGGGCCTTGCTGCGCATCAAATGCCGCACCTGGTCCACCGTGTCGCCCACGGGCGCGCGCACCCGCAGCCAGGGGGGACGGCGTTTGGGTGTGGTGTCGAGGGTATCGGGACGAACGCGGGCTCGAGTTGGGGTTCGGGGCATGATGGAAACTCCTTGCGGCCGGGGCTCAGGCCCTGGGCAGGTGGGCCTGACAGGCAGGGCACGATGCGACATGCGCGCGGGCCGCGGCTTTGACCCGAGCCAGCAGGCCGTTCAGGCCCAGGGTGCGGCCCATGCTCAGGCGGCTGCCGAACAACCGCTGCGGCAAATCGTCGGGCAAGGCCGCCAATTGCCAGGCCGGGGCCTGGGCGCACAGGGTTTGCAAGATGTGGGCCATGGCCCTGGCCGTCAGCCCTTGTGGGTTTTCCACCGCGAAGTAGCAGCGCACCCGATGCTGTTCGGGGTCTTCGACCGTCCAGACATAGGCGCCCGATTCGCAATGCGGCACCCGGTTGGCCTCGGGATAGGGCGGTGTGGCAATGGACGCGGGCACCGGCTCGAACGCGTCCGCGTGTTCGATGAGCAGCGCGTACTGCTCTTGGGGGCTCAGCCAGGCCAGGGTGTCCAGCAGGTCCCGCAGCGGGGCTGGCCAGGAAGCCGGGTCGGTCATGCGACGAACTCCTGCGTACGAGATGCGGGCGGCCGCGGCTCGATTATACCGCGGCCTGCGGCCCACCCGCGCCCGCCGCGCGGGGGCTTTGAGGTAAGAAACGCCCTTCTCGCTGCTTCCAAAGGGATGTAAACCAGGGCGCCTTGCCATCAAGGCGCAAGGCGCTCGCTATCCCACGGAGGTGTCCGATGAAACGCGTATGGCCTTTGTTCTTCGCCTTTGCCCTTCTGGCGCTCGCGGCCGTGGCGTGCAGCCCGACGCAGCCCGCCACGCCCGCCGTGCCCTCGGCTGCGCCCACCCAGGCGCCCACGCAGGCGCCCACCGTGGCCCAGCCGACCACGGCGCCCACGCAGGCCCCTACCGAAGCGCCCACCGCAGCGCCGCAGCCCACGGCCATCCCCTTCGACAGTACCGCTGCCGAGGAGGAGGGCTACTGGTA
>WGAK01000084.1 GCA_015494815.1 Anaerolineales bacterium
CCCGCGCACCCTGCGCGGCCAGGGCCGCGAAACGCTCGCCCGAGAAGACTTCCTTGAAGGCCTGATACGCCTGCCGCGCGTTGGCGATGGCAATGGTGCCTTGCAGCGCGCGCGCGGCCGCGGCCTGAGCCCCGCCCTGCGAGACCAGGACCTCCAAGGCCCGGTCCACCTTGGTGTCGACGCGCGAGATGAAGAACGAGGCCACCGAGGCCACCGTGTCCAGAGGCAGGCCCTGCGCGGCCCGTTGCTCCAAGGCCGTGAGGTAGGCGTCCATCACCTGGCGATAGCGGGCCACCGAAAACAGCAGGGTGACATTGACGGAAATACCTTCGGCCAGGGCCTGGGTGATGGCCGGCAGGCCCGCTTCGGTGGCGGGGATTTTTATCATCAGGTTGGGGCGATTCACCCAGGCCCACAACCGCCGGGCCGCGGCTACGGTGCCCTGGGGGTCGTAGGCCAAGTGCGGGCTGACCTCCAGGCTGACGAAACCGTCATGGCCGTGGGTGCGGTCGTAGAGGGGGCGCAGCACATCGCAGGCCGCCTGAATGTCGGCCACGGCCAGGTGCTCGTACACGGCCTCCGCGTCCAGCCCTTGGGCCTGAAGCAGGGCCCGGTCGTCCGCGTAGGCGCTGCCCTGGCTCATGGCCTGGCGAAAGATGGCCGGGTTGGAGGTCACGCCGTGGACCACGCCCGCGGCCACCAGGTCGGCCAGGCGGCCCGAGTGCAGCAGGCTGCGGTCGATGTAGTCGTACCACAGGGATTGCCCCAACAGGTAGAGTTGGCGAATGCGTTGCATGGGCCGATGCCTCCGGGGGATAAGGATGGAATGGGCCGGGGCCTGAGGTTATCCCGGCCTCAGCGCCCGAAGCGGGCCGTCCATTCGGCCTGCGCCAGAATGTGCCCTTCCAGCGCGGCCAGCACCTGGGCTTTGTCTGCGCCTGGTGGCAGGCCCAGGGTGGGCACATCCACCGCGTAGAGCCGAAAGCGGTAGCGGTGCTCGGGCCCTGGGGGTGGACACGGCCCGCCGTAGCCCGTCACGCCCCAACTGTTGCGCCCCTGCACGCCGGGCACCGGGCCGCCCTCGGGTATCGCAGTCACCGTGGCCGGGATGTCGTACACCACCCAGTGGTCCCACACGCGGCCGGGCGCGTCGGGGTCGTCCATGATGAGCGCGAACGCCGCGGTGCCGGGCGGCGCGCCTTCCCAGCGCAGCGGGGGGATGCGGTCTTCGCCTAAACAGGTGTATACCGCGGGGATGCGCGCATCGGCCGCGAAGGCCGGCGACCACAAGCGCAGCCCCGCGCTCGGTTCGGGCGCGACGGTGAAGTAGGGCATGGGCGACGAGCGGAACAGCGGCTTGCCGCCGGTGGCCGTGGCCGTCGCCGCGGGTGGGGCGGTCGGCGTGGCGATGGCCTGGGGCGACGCGGCGGCGCGTGTCGGCGCCGCGGTGGGCGTGGGACCGCGGCCGCAGGCGCTCAACAGCCCGGCCAAAAGCAGCAGTCCCCAGCGCCAGACCTGCTTGCGCATGGTCGTCCTCCTCAGGCGCCGAACTTCTTCAGCCGTCCCGCGTGGGCCAGGGCCAGAGGCATGGTCTGCACCGCGGGGAAGGTGCCCAGGCCGCCCTGCGCGCAGGCGGTCTCGCCAAAGCGGTATTGGTTGTCGGAGCGGGCGGTTTGGGGCGCCCACAGCAAGAAGGGCACGGGGTGCCACGAATGGCTGCGCAGCATGGCCGGGGTGGAGTGGTCGCCGGTGATGATGAGTACATCGGGCTTCAGGTCCAGCAGGGCCGGTAAAGCCCGGTCTACCTGCTCGATGATTTTGGCCTTGCCGTAGAAGTCGCCGTCTTCGCCCTTGGAGTCGGTCTTCTTGATGTGGATGAAGAAGAAATCGTACTCGGGCCACACCCGGGCCGCGGCCGCGAATTGGTCGGCGGGGGTGTCGCCGTCGAAGTCCAGCACATCCATGCCCACCAGACGGGCGACGCCTTTGTACATGGGATACACCGCGATGGCCACCGCGTGCAAGCCGAACCAGTCGCCGAAGCGCGGCAGGGCCGGGTCGGTGGAAAAGCCCCGCAGCAACACGCCGTTGGCTTTGGGCTGGTCGGCCAGCAGGCGTTGGGCTTCCGCGACCCAGCGGTTGAGCAGCGCGGCCGTGGTTTCGGCCTGGGGCGTGCGGGCCCGCACGGGCCGCGGGGGCACGCCGGTCTGTTGCGGGTCGGTGTCGTCCAGGTCGGGGTTGAGGCCCTGGCCCCGCAGGCGCAGCACGAAGCGGTATTCGCGCACGGGGCGCACGGTGACCTCGACGCCGGGCAATTGGATGCGGTTCAGCCGCTCGACCAGAGGCGCGGCCTCGGCGGTGCCGATGCGCCCGGCCCGGCGGTCCACGATGCGGCCTTCCGCGTCCAGGGTGGCGAAGTTGCCCCGGGCCACCACATCGCCGGGCTGCAGGTCGAGCCCCACCCCCGCGGCCGCCAGCGCGCCCCGGCCGACGGTGTAGTGCAGCGGGTCATAGCCGAACAAGGCCAGATGCGCGGGGCCCGAGCCGGGCGCGATGCCCGGCGCGACAGGGATGGTCTGGCCCAGGGTGCCGTCCGCGGCCAGGGCGTCCATCACCGGCGTGTTGGCATATTCCAGTTCGGTGGGGCCCACGGGGCCCATGGGCATGCCGCCCAGACCATCCAGCACCAGCAGGACGATTTTGCGGTCGTTCGCGCGCAGCAAGGGACGCAGATAAGCCCAGTCGTGCATCATGGCCTCCTGGCGTGAAAAAGGGCGCTGCCCGCGCCCTGCGCAAGTTCAGCGGATGGCCCGCTCGGTGTCGGGGTCGAACAGGTGCATGCGGCTCATGTCGAAGACCACCCGGCCCGGCTCGCCCAAGCGGTAGCGGGCCCGCGGGTCCACCCGGGCCACGAAAGTGTTTTCCCCGGCCCGCAGGTAGACATACTGCTCCGCGCCCATGGGCTCGACCACCTCGACCATCCCTTCCACGGGCTGGGGAAAGATGCCCGGCGGCGTGAAGTCGGGATGGTGGATGTGCTCGGGCCGCACGCCCAGGGTGACGGCACGGCCCACATAGTCGGCGTACACCGCGCGGCGGTCGTCGGGCACTTGCACCCGAAAGGCGCCCGTGTCCACCCACAGGTGGCCGTCGTCTTGCACCAGTTTGCCGTCGAAGAAGTTCATGGCCGGCGAGCCGATGAACCCGGCCACGAATTTGTTGATGGGCGCGTCGTACAGGTTTTGCGGGGTGTCCACCTGCTGCAATTCGCCCAGGTTCATCACCGCGATGCGGTCGGCCATGGTCATGGCTTCGACCTGGTCGTGGGTCACATAGATGAAGGTGGTTCGCAGGCGCTTGTGGAGTTTGGTCAATTCGGCCCGGGTCTGCACCCGCAGTTTGGCGTCCAGATTCGACAGCGGTTCGTCGAACAAGAAGACCTTGGGCTGCCGCACGATGGCCCGGCCCACCGCAACCCGCTGGCGTTGGCCGCCCGACAGTTGCCGCGGATAGCGGTCCAGCAGGTTCTCGATGCCCAGCATTTCCGCGGCCTCGTGCACCCGCCGGCGGATTTCGTCCTTGGGCACTTTGCGCAGTTTGAGGCCAAACGCCATGTTGTCATACACGGTCATGTGGGGGTACAGCGCGTAGGATTGGAAGACCATCGCGATGTCGCGGTCTTTGGGCGGCACATCGTTGACGATTTGGTCGCCGATGAGAATGTGCCCCTCGGTGGGCGTTTCGAGCCCGGCGACGATGCGCAGGGCCGTGGTCTTGCCGCACCCCGAAGGCCCGACCAAAACCAGGAATTCGCGGTCTCGCACCTGCAGGTTGACATCCCGCAGGGCGGTCACGCGGCCGAACCGCTTGGTGATGTGGTCGAAAGTGACACTGGCCATGACCTCACCTCGTGCCCGCGCCACGACCCGCCGGGCGGACGGTCGCGGCACGCGTTTTGGGCATTATACCACGCGTGCGGCTGCGGTTATAATACTTTTATCTTTTGCCCAGGAGGCAGGCTTCATGACGACGCGACGCGTCTTTCTCACCGGCAGCAATCGCGGCATCGGCCTGGCGCTGGCCCGGCTGTTGGCCCGGCAGGGGCATACGGTGTTCGCCGCGGCCCGTCGCCTCCGGCAGGCCCGGGCCTTGCGCGACCTGGCGGCCGCCCACCCCGGCCGGGTGCACCTGCTGGCGCTGGATGTCACCGACGAGGCCGCCATCGCGCGCGCTGCGGCCGCGGTGCAGGCCCAAGCCGGTGGTCTGGACTGGCTCATCAACAACGCCGGCGTGCTGGTGCGCGACGAACGCTGGGATACCCTGGACCCCGCGGCCATGCAGCAGGTCTTCGCGGTCAATGCCATCGCGCCCTTCATCGTGGCCAAGCACTTCGTGCCTTTGTTGCGGGCCGGCCGACAGCCGCTGATTTGCCAGATGACCTCGGTCATGGGCTCTCTGGCCCTGACCGAAGGCGGCGGCTACTACAGTTACCGGGGGAGCAAGGCCGCGCTCAACATGATGAGCCTGGTGTTGGCCCACGAACTGCGTCCCCTGGGCATCACCGTGGTGCTCATGCACCCCGGCTGGGTGCAGACCGACATGGGCGGCCCGGCCGCGCCGCTGACGCCCGAAGCGTCCGCGCAGGGCATCGTGCAGGTGCTGGAAGGCCTTACCCCGGCCGACACGGGGCGCTACCTCACCTGGGAGGGCCGCACCCTGCCCTGGTGACGCGCTGGAGATTTCGTGGAGATTCGTCGGACGCTTCAGGGCCTGCGGGTCGGTATGCTGAAAACAGCCCCCAAGTGGCCGGCTCCAGGTCTCCTTCCCCTCCCTTCAGCCCGCGCGCCCGCGCGGGCTGAACGCGTGCTCTGGACACGCATGGTACACTGAAAAACGCGAGGCATCCCTCGCGAGGAGCAGGCCCTATGACCGCATCCTTGAAGACCGCGGCGACCTTCCCGTGGCCGGGCCCACCCGCGCAGGCGGCCGCGCGGCGGCCACCCCCCGGCACCCGCGTGGCCGTGGGCATGAGCGGCGGCGTGGACAGTTCCGTGGCCGCGGCCTGGCTGGTGCGCCAGGGCTACGATGTGGTGGGCGTGATGCTGCGCCTGTGGTCCGAGCCGGGCCGCGAGGCCGAAAATCGCTGCTGCACCTTAGAGGCCGAGGACCTGGCCCGCCATGTCGCGCGCATCCTGGGCATCCCCTTCCATGTGGTGGATGTGCGGGCCCGCTTTCGGGCCACGGTGGTCGAGGATTTCTTCCGCGGTTATTTGCAGGGCCAGACGCCCAACCCTTGCCTGACCTGCAATCGCCTCATCCGTTGGGGCGCCATGCTCGAATACGCCCAAGAGCAACTGGGCGCGGCGTATCTGGCCACGGGGCACTACGCGCGGCTGCGCGCCTGGCCTGCGGGGGTGGTCGGCCTGCGCCGGGGCGTGGATGCGGCCAAGGACCAGTCCTATGTGCTGGCCGTGCTCACCCAGGCCCAGTTGCAGCGCACGCTGCTGCCCGTGGGCGAATGGACCAAAGCGCAGGTGCGGGACCTGGCGCGCGAGTGGGGCCTGCCCGTGGCCGCGCGGCCCGACAGCCAGGACTTGTGCTTTCTGGCCGGCGATGACTACCGGGCTTTCTTGCGGCGTCATAAACCCGAGGCTGCCCGGCCGGGGCCCATTTTCTCGGTGGAAGGTCGGCGTTTGGGGCAACACCAGGGCCTGGCGTTCTATACCATCGGCCAGCGGCGGGGGCTGGGTTTGTCCGGCGGGCCGTGGTATGTGGTGGCCAAGGACCCGGCCCGCAACGCGCTTATCGTGGGCCCGCGCACGGCCCTGGGGCGGCGGGAGTTTTGGGCCGGGCCGGTCAACTGGGTGTGGCGCCCTCTGGCGGAGCCCTTCCGGGGGCAGGTCAAGATTCGCTACCGGGCTCGGCTCGCGGCGGCTACGCTGTTCCCGCACGACGAGGGACGCACCTTGCGCATCGTCCTGGATGCGCCGCTACGGGACATCACCCCCGGCCAGGCCGCGGTGGTGTATGTGGACGATTGGGTCATCGCGGCGGCGCCCATTGTGCGGGTGGCCACGCCGCATCCGGCGCCAGCGCCTCGGCGCGAATGAACAGCCAACGCTTTTCATCCAGCACTTGCACCCGCACGAAGCCGAACGCCGCGGGGTCTTCGGCAAAGGCTTCCCACGAGGCATCGCCCGAAAAGTAGGGGCGGTGGACGATGACCGCGTCGGCCTCGCGAGCGCGCAGGTAGTCCACGAACCCTTCGGCGGGCGCGTAGGGTACCTCGACGAAGCGCGGGTCGCTCAGGTAGTACAAGAGGAAGTAGTGGGCCACCCGGGCCGTGGCCGTGAGGCGAATTTCCTCCTTGTCGGCGCGCCAGGGCACGGCCTCGAGCAGGGCCACGGTGGCCCGGTTGTACAACGGCGGGGGCTGGCGGCGCGGGCGAAAGAAGCCGGCGATGGTGGGCGTGGTGAGCAGCATAAGCCCGGCCAACATGCCGGCCTGCCACCATGCCAGCCGTAAGGGCCGCCGGGGTGCCAACAGGGTCACTACAGGCAGGTAGAGCCAAAAAGCCACCATTTGCAAGTAATGGCTTTCGCGGCTGTAGATGAGCCACAGGTCGGCCAGCAACGGGGCCATGACCAGCAGCCATAGCACGGCGGTATGGTTTTGTCGCCAGGCCCGCAAGCGGGCGGCCAGCACCGGCCGATGGCGTAGCAGCAGGAAAAGCCCACGGCCGAGCCCCAGCGCGGTCGCCAGCAGCGCGGCCCACAGGGCCCGCGGGGGCCAGGCGGTGCGCAGCAGCACGCGGCCCAGTTTGGCCGTGTAGAGCAGGTTGCAACCCACATGCCGCGCGAACGCGGCGGGGTTGGCCCGCAAGGCCGCGCCCAGCGACGCCGCGGCGCCGAAATCCAGGCGCACTTCGTCTTCCCAATGCTGGCCGCGAGGCGGCAGGTGCAGGCACGTGGCCCGGTTGTAGGCGTAATGCTGCCCAAAGGCGTACATCACCCGCGCCGGGTCGAAGGCCACGCCCCACAGCGCCCATAGTGCGAAGGCCAGGGCCGGCCAGGCCCACAGGGCCGGGCGGCGTACCGGCGCGGCGTCTCGGGTCCGTATCATCAGGAACAGCGCCAGGGCCAGGGTCAGCACCCCGGCCAGGAAGAATTCGGGCCGGGCCGCGGCCACCATCCCCATGAGCCCCCAGGCCAGCACCCAGGCCCGCCGCGCGGCGGTGCGTTGCCGCATGGCCGTCCCCCACAAGACCGCCAGCAGCACCAGGGCGAAGGTCGCCACCCGCGTGCGGTTGAGCCACGCGGCCTCACTGGTCAGGAAGAACCACGCGGCTAAGGTGGCGGTCAGCGGCCCCACCCCTTGTTGGCGCAAGAGCCCCCAGAGGGCCAGGGTCAGCAGCACGCCCAATATCTGCCAGTTGCGGTCGAACAGCGTGACCGGCGTGGTGCCGGGCAGGGCCGCCAGCGCGCGATACCACACCAGATAGAGGGGCGACCATTCGGGCTCCAGCGTGGGGATGTCAACGAAGGTCAGCGTGCGGCCGCGGCCCTGATATTCGGCCTCGTCGAAAGTCTGCAAATCCAACCAGCGGGGCAGCGGCGCCGCAAATTTGACCGCGGTCAGCAGCAGGGCCACGGCCAGCAACAGGCTCACCCCGCGCGTCGTGGGTCGCGTGTCGGCCGGAGGCTGCACGCCCATACGGCGTCACTCCTGCACCCGCACCAAAAGGCCCTTGAGATAGCGGGCTTCGGGGTAGGCCAGGGGGATGGGATGGTCTGGGCCCTGGCTCAGGTCGGCCACGATGTGGGCCGTGCGACCGGCATCCAGGGCCGCGTCGGCTACGATTTTCTGGAACAGGTCCCGGGGCAGCGCGCCCGAGCACGAAAAGGTGAACAGCAATCCGCCGGGACGCAGCAGCAAGAACGCCAGCCGGTTGATGTCCTTGTAGCCGCGGGCGGCCTTGGGCACCTGCGCGGCCCGGCTGGCGAATTTGGGCGGGTCGAGCACGATGAGGTCAAAGGCGCGTTGCTGCTGCACCCAGGCGCGCAGCACCTCGAACGCGTTGCCCACCTGCGCGTGAAAGCGCGCCTGGGGCAGGCCGTTGGCCGCGATGTGCGTCGCGGCCCGTTCCAGCGCGGCGGCTGACGCGTCCACGGCCCAGACCTCGGCCGCGCCTCCGGCCAGCGCGTGCACGCTGAACCCGCCCGTGTAGGCGAACACATCCAGCACGTGCCGGTCGCGGGCCCAGGCCCGCACCAGGGCCCGGTTGGGCCGCTGGTCCAGGTAAAAGCCGGTCTTGTGGCCGTGGTACACATCCACGGTGAAGGTCAGGCCCGCTTCGTGGATGGTCACCGCCCTGGGCGGGGGCGGTGTGTCGGCCAGGGGGCCGCGACGGGGCGGCAGGCCTTCCAGGGCCCGGGCTTCGCCCTCGGAGCGTTCGTAGAGGTGTCGGACGGGTATCAGGTCGCGCAGGGCCTGCACGATGGCCGCTCGCCAAAATTCCGCCCCCGCGCTGAGGAACTGCACCACGACGGTGTCCGCGTAGCGGTCCACGATAAGCCCCGGCAGGCCGTCGGCTTCGGCGAAGACCAACCGTTGGCCCGTGTCGGCGGGGGGCAGCACGGCCTGCCGCAAGGCCAGGGCCTGCTGCAGGCGCTCGCGAAACCACGCCGGGCCGATGACCGCGTCGTCCCGAAAGGTCCACACCCGGGCTCGAATCTGGGATTGGGGGCTATAGGCGGCCTGGGCCAGAAAGCGGCCCCGGGCATCCACCACGGTGACGGTTTCGCCGGGGCCGGGGCGCCCCTGCACCCGGGCCACCGCGCCCGAAAACACCCACGGATGGCGACGCCGCAGGGCTTTGTCGCGCCCGGGCTTGAGCACCACGGTGGCCATGCGCCCCTTCCACGGCCGGGGAGGGTTTCAGGCGTTCAAGGGCAGGCCGACGACTTTGGCGGCCTCAACGAACACATCCATTGCCCGCTCGATGTCCTCGGGCTCATGCCCCGCGGTTACCGTGGCGCGCAGACGGGCCAGGCCCACGGGCACCGCGGGCGAAATCACGGGCAGCACAAAGATGCCGCGCTTGTGCGATTCGCGCGTCATCTTGAACGCGGTTTCGTCGTCGTGGCACAGCACCGGCACGATGGCCGTTTGGGTGTAGAGGGTGTCGAAGCCCCGGGCTTGCAGGCCCGAGATGAACTGCTGGGTGTTGGCCCGCAGTTTTTCCACCCGCCAGGGCTCGTCCATGATGACCCGAAAGGCCTCGGCCGCGGCCGCGGCCTGGGCCGGCGGCAGCGCGGCGGAGAAGATGTACGAGCGGGTCGCGTGGCGCAGGTAGTTGATGAGGTCCCGGCTACCGGCCACATACCCGCCCACCGAGGGGATGGTCTTGCTCAGGGTGCCCATCTTGATGTCAATGACATCGTGCAGGCCAAAGTGCTCCTCGATGCCGCGGCCGGTTTTGCCCAGCACGCCCACCGAGTGGGCTTCGTCAATCATCAGCCAGGCCCCGTAACGCTGGGCCAACTCGGCCAGCCGGGGCAGGTCAATGATGTCGCCGTCCATGCTGAAGACCGCGTCGGCCACAATGAGTTTGGTGGCCTCGCGGGGGACCGCTTGCAGGCGCTTCTCCAGTGCGTCCATGTCGTTGTGGCGAAAGCGCATGAACTTGGCGCCCGACATCAACGCGCCATCCACGATGCTGGCGTGGTTGAGTTTGTCGGAGAACACATAATCGCCCCGGCCGACCAGCGCGGCAATCACGCTGAGGTTGGTCACATAGCCCGAGGAAAACACGATCGCGGCTTCGGCGCCTTTGAACGCGGCAATAGTCTCTTCCAATTCCTGATGCACGGGCAGCGAACCGGCCAGGGTGCGCACGCCGTGGGTGCCGGTGCCATACTTGTCAATGGCGGCCTTGGCCGCAGCGTTGATGCGCGGGTGGCCGATGAGGCCCAGGTAACTGTAGGACGCGAACATGAGCATTTCGCGGCCGTTGACCAGCACCCGCGCGCCACCTTTGAGTTCCTGCACCGGGATGTTGTAGTAATACAGGTCTTGGGCCGTCAGTTGTTCATAACGTTCGCGCATGGCGCGAATGCGTTGGGCAATGCGATCGTGTGGGGAGTGCTGTTGAGCCATCGAAACCCTCCACAGGCCGGGCCGAGCGAGCAAGCGGTAGTGTTGTTTCAAGTTTAGCCCAGAGCCTGCGGCCTGTCAAACCGCGCGACCGCCGCGGCGCGCGCAAAGGTGACCAAAGGGCCTGCCGCGCGTGAGGCCCAAGCCTGCGTCGGGCCCGTGTCGGCTCACGGCGGGCTGGCGCCGACGAACACCACATAGCAGCGTCCATCAACGCAGCAGAAGGCCACCGCGCCGTCTACGATGTCCGTGTTGAGCATGTTCTGCAAATGCCCGCTGCTGTTCTGCCACAGGATGACGATTTGCGTGCTGGGCGGGCTGTCGCCGACATTCTCCACCACGGTGCGAAAGATGTAGCCGTGCTTGACCACCCGGCTGTCCGCGTACTGGCCGTTGCAGTCCTGGTGGGTTACCTGCCCGGTGGCGGCCATGTGGCGCGCCTGCTCCAGCGCGGCCCGATAGAGCGCGTTGTTCCAGCGCAAGGGGGGCAGGCCGTTCTCCTGGCGCAGTTGGTTGAGGCTGTCGAAGGCCGCACGGCCCAGATCCGAACGCTCGGTGCAGTCGCTGGCGGTGCCGCAGATTGGCGGCCGGGTGGGCGTAGGCCAAGGCGTGGGCG
>WGAK01000085.1 GCA_015494815.1 Anaerolineales bacterium
CCGGCGCGCTCGACATAGATTTGCTTGGGGCCGTTGACCATGATTTCGGTGATGCTGTCATCTTCCAAAAGCGGCTGCAGCGGCCCAAAGCCCAAAATCTCCGCGGCAATCTGGTCGAACAAACGCTGCCGCTCGACTCGCGAGAGCACGATGCCTTCTTGCTGCAAAATCTGGTCCAGCAACTCGCGGATGGACTGGCGGATTTCGGCCGGCTCCGCGGTCGAGATTGAGGGGTCCAGTTCCTGCAACAGGCGGCCCTGAATGCGCCGCATGAGGTCGCTGTAGCCTTCCTTTTTGCCGCGGGCACTGCCCCCCAGCCCCCGTCGTCGCTGGGCCGACGACAGCACCGAACGCTCGCCGTCGTCGCCCTTGCCTTTGCGGTCCAACCGTCTCAACAAGGACACAGGCACCTCCCTGGCTTACGCCTCAAGTTCACGCGGCGGGCCGTCTTCACGCCTCGGCCAACTGCAGCAGGCGCTCACGCACGGTGCGGGCCACCTGCAACAAGCCCTTGCTGGCCGGGCTGTTGCGCTGCATGAGCAGCAACGGCTCGCCCTTGTTGAGGGAAACCACCACGCGCGGGTCGTCGGGCACCACCAACGCCGGCATCTTGAAATAGTTGCGCACCCGCTCGGGGGTGATGCTGGAACGCTTGACGGCCCGGTTGAGCACCAAAATCCAGCGTTCTTTGGGCACCCCCGCGCCCAGCAGGGTTTCGATGGCCACGCGGGCATTGCGAATCGAAGGCAGGTCTTGCCCAATGGGCACCACGATGACATCCGCAGCGTCGAACACGCTCAGCGTGACCGGGTCCAGCACCGAGGTCGTATCTACCACCACATAGTCGGCCAGGCTCTTGAGGTGCTGCAAGACCTCGGCCACCGTCTTGGGGTTGATTTGCTCGGCCTCTTCGGGACGCAGCGGCGCGGCCAGAATGTGAATGTCGCCTTTGGGGAAGGGCAGCAGCACCTCGGACAGCAAGTCGGGGTCCAGTTCTTCCACCTCGGCCAGGTCCGCGAAGGTACGCCGGGGCTGCACGTTCATCACCAGCGCCACGTCGCCGAATTGCAACTTGGCATCCACCAGCACCACCGCGGTGTCGGGGGACTTGAGGGCCAGGGCCAGGTTGGTCGCCACAAACGTGCAGCCGGTGCCCCCGCGCGGCGAATACACCGCGATGAGCCGTCCGGCCTCCCCGCCCCCGGCCTCACCACCGCGCGCGAAAGAGCCCGTCTCGCGCTGTCGGGCGCGCTCTTCGTGGGCGGTTTGCCCCGCGCCCCGCACCGCGCTCAGCAATTCGTCAATGGGCGGCGGTTTGACCAGATAATCGTACGCGCCGGCCTTCATGGCCCGCCGCATATATTCCCGGCCCTCTTGCACCGAGAGAATCACCACCTGCACGGCCGGGTCACGCTGCCGAATCTGCTCGGTCACATCCAGCCCGTTGGCGTCGGGCAGATTGATGTCCATGATGACGACATCGGGCTTGAGGGCCGCGGCCCGACGCACGGCCTCGGCTCCGGTCTCGGCCTCGCCGACCACCTCAAGACCCCGCTCGAACTGCAGCAACTTCCGCAGGTTCTCGCGCGTTTCCAGGATGTCGTCCACGATGAGCACGCGGATGGGTTCGTTCATGCCCCTGTTCCTCCAGCGTCAGCGGCGGGCCTGGGCGTCCTCACGGCTGAGGCGTGGGCGTGGGCGGAGGCGCGTAGTGGAATTCGTCGGGCCAGGCCACCGTGTCGACGCGCGGCATCACATCGAAAGGCTCTTTGGCCGGAATGACCAGGCGGTATTCGTCCAGCAGGTAAGTCAGGGTCACGGCCTCGGTTTCCAGGGTGGCGGTGTCGTCCGCACCCCGCAGCACCAAAGTGAGCACCATCTGCCGGTCCAGCAAGTATTTGATGGTGACCGCGTCTTGCGGCGTGACGATGAGGGTCACCACATCGGGCGCCGCGGGCGGATTGGCGGCCGGTTGCGGCTGCTGTTCTTCCGCGGGCGGGTTGGCCGGTTGCTCACCCTCGGCCGGTTCAGGGGTCACCTGGGGCTGCCGCTCCAAAAAGTCCCCCACATGCAGCACCCGCGCGTCGGGGATAATCAACTGGGTCACCAGCCGCGGGCGCTGCGGCTCCGCCGGCACGGCGTACAGGTTGAACTCGCCTTCGGTCTCGGAGCGGCCCACGGGGTTGTTGCCCGCGGAGGTCACCTGCTGGACGAAGGTCTGCAGGGTCTCACCGGACATCACCCCCGCGCCCTCCGCGGTTCCCACCCACACCGCGTTGCCGATGATGCCGGCCGACATATTGGGCAGCACGGTCTGGAAGTCCTGGTCCAGGTCCACGAAGGGCAGCGACACCAAAATGCCCACCCGGTCGCCCGGCTGGATGGCGTACGACACGCTGGTCAGCCGCGAGATGGGGATGGAGATGGCCACATAGCCGGGGGGAATTTGCGCTGCGGCAATGGAACCGGCGCCCTCGAACAACGCGGCCGCGCTTTCCACCAGGTCGCCCTGGGTCAGGAAGATGCCTTGGGGCAAATCGCGAGCCGCGAGTTTGCCGACCGCGTCCTCGATGTTCTCCAACATGGTCGGCACCTTGGCGTCTTCGGGCACTTCGACCAGGGCCAGCATGTCTTCGGTGATGCGCTGGCCCCGCTTGGCCGGCTGAGCCAGGATGACCACCTCGACCATGGGCACCGGCGGCGCTTCTTCAGGCGCAGGGCCGCCCGCGGCACCACCGCCCCCCGCGCCCGGCAGCAGGCCAAAGCGCATGCCGCCGACCACGCACAGCACGGCCAGCAAGATGAACACGGCTAAAAACAAAATGAGTCGGCCGACGCGACGCATAGTTGCCTCCTCGTGCAGGCTCGAAAATCTGAGGCGAGTTGATTGAATTATAACACAGAGCAAACCCTCTGGGGCTTATTCAGGGCGCGGCCAGGTGGGCAGGCCGCGCGCCAAACGCAACAACGCGTCGAAATCGTCCTCGGCCGCGGCTTTGTTACGGCGCACCGCACCGCAGCGCGTGCAGCGATGCACGATGACATACGCCCCCCGGCGCATCTCCAGGCCCACGGGCTGCATCAGACCCCGGCAGGTGGCGGCCCGGTCGCCCGGCTGCACATCCACATGCTTGCTCCACAGGCAGCGCGGGCAGTGATTGGTATAGCCCGTGCCGTGCACTTCCAGGCCGCACACCTCGCAGACGAAATCTTCCACCCGGCGCTGGAAGGAACGACTCACGCGGGCGCCTCCCTCGAAGCGGTTTGCACCCGCCGCTGCCACGCGTCTTCGGCCGCGGCCTGTTCCGCGGTGCGCTTGTTGGGCCCCACGCCTCGGCCCCAGGTCTCGCCCTGCACCTCCACCGCGACCCAGAAGCGGGGCGCGTGGTCGGGGCCGGTGCGCCGCAGCAGCCGATAACGCGGCGTGCCCAGGCCGCGCGCCTGGGTCCATTCTTGCAAACGGGTCTTGGCATTGACCAGCCCACCCTCGCGCGCCCAATGGGCCTGGGCCGCGGCCAGGCGGGGCACCACGAACTGCCGCACGGCCTCCAGCCCCTGGTCCAGATACAAGGCCCCCAGCACGGCCTCGAACGCGTCGGCCAGGATGGAGGTGCGGGCCCGCTCCCAGGACTCCAGTTCCCCGCGGCCCACCTGCAGCACGGCCTCCAGGCCCAGGTCGGCCGCAAAGCGGGCCAGTTGTTCGCCCCGCACCAGGCGGGCCCGCCAGCGGGTCAGGGCGCCCTCGTCCAGGTCGGGGAAGGTGCGATACAGCCACTCCGCGGCGATGAAGTCCAGCAACGCGTCGCCCAGAAACTCCAGCCGCTCGTTGTCGCCAGCCGCGTCGGGGTGCTCGTTGCGGTACGAGGGATGGGTCAGGGCCATATCCAGCAACGACCAGTCCCGAAAGGCCCAGCCGTGCTGGCGGGCAAAAGCCTCTAAGGCTTGACGGCGGTGCGGGGCAAGGGGCATGGGGGCGCGACCTCCATCGTCCGGCGGAATGTGCTTATGGTACCACGAAGGCCCTCAAGATGCGGTCCAGCGGGCCGCGTGCGCCCGCAAGGCGGCCACCCGCCGCGCCAGGCTGGGATGGTCGTACAAGAGCCACTCCACCCAGCGCGGGGCCAGGGGCAGGGCCTTGTTCTCCCGGCCCAGCGCCTCGAAGGTCTCTTCCAGCGCGTCCAGGTCGCGGGTGACCTCCAGCGCGAAGCGGTCGGCCGCGTATTCGACGCGGCGCATGTAGGCGTTGAGCACGATTTGCAGTCCCGCGGCCAGCCAGGTGAACAGCGCGCTGAACAAGGGGAAGGTCGCGACATCGCCCGGCCCTTGCAGGCTGCCCCAGGCGCCCCACACGGTGAGCACCTGGTAGGTCACGGCCAGCCCCGCGCTGAGCGCGACGGCCAGCACCAGCAGCAGTTTGGCCATGTCGCGGTGCACCTGATGCCCCAACTCGTGGGCCACCACCGCGACCACGGCCGCGGGGCTCATGCTTTCCAGTAGCGTATCGGTGACCACCACTTGCAGACCCAGCCCGCGCGGCAACACCGCCGCGCCGGCCTTGGAGGACTTTTCCCCCACCTGCTGCACTGCGATGCCCGCGAAGGGCCGCCCCGCCCGCCGGAACAACTCGGCCAACCGCTCCTGCAACGCGGGGTCGTCCAGCGGCTTCACTTTGTACTGCCAGCGCACCAGCAGCGGTTGGACGAAGTACACGCCCGCCAGAAACAGGAGCACCATGACCAGGATGCCCGGCAGCCACTGCCGCGGCCAGCGCCGAAACACCACATACAGGCCGGTGAACAGCGCAGCCCGCAGCGGCACATCCACGGCCATCTGCTTGAAGCCATCGCGCAGCCAGCCCCCCAGGGATTGGCGATTGGTGCCCAGGCGGGTCTCCAGGCGATAGTCGAAGAACCAGTCCAGCGGCAGGCTCAGGAGGTGGTTGACGGCCAGGATGATGAGCACCACCAGGCCGGTGCGCCACCAGGCCGCGTTGCCGTGCAGGGCCTCGCGCAAGGCCACGGCCCAGCCGGTGGGCAACCACACCAGGAGTTCCACCCCGGCCCACACCAGGACCATCACGAAACGGGCCACCCGCATCCGTTCCCGATAGCGCGCGCGGGCCAAGTCTTCGGGCTCCATCCGGGCCTCCCATTCCCGCGCCAGCGCCTGCAGAGCACGTGCTGCATCGGTTTGCGACGCCATCGAAAGCCTCCTCAAGGGGTTTGTGCGGTCAAGTCATGGGCATGGTACCGCACAAGCCCGGCCCTGGCATCGGCCGCGAGGCCGATTCGCCTGGTTCGGCAGGCGGAAAAAGGTCACGGCCGCGGCGTCGCGGCTTCGACCAGCACATAGTAGTGCGGAAAGGGATAGGTGGCGCGCATGAGCAGGCGCAGACGCACACGATAATGCCGCTCCGGCTCTAAGGTTACACCGGGGGCCAGGCCGACCACGGTGTAGAAAGGCCCCGAGCGGCTCTGGCCCGCGTAGAACAGGTCGGTCGGCAGCGTGGCCGTTTCCACCCAGGCGTCGTCCACCTCCCTCCGGGGGTCGGGGGGCAACGAGGCGGTGGCCTCCACGCCCGGGATGGCGTGATACAGGAGGTCGGGGGTGATTTGCGCCGCGGGCAGAGCCTGCACCCGCTGATGCTCGGCCTGTAGCGCATCCAACGCGGCCCGGTAGGCAGCCTGACGGTCGGGGTCGGCCTCGGCCTGCAGCCAGCGCCGGTAGCGGGCCATCTCCAGGTCCAGCGCCCGCAGCAAAGCCTGTCGCACGGCCTCGGCCGCGGGCGACGGCGTGGGCGTGGGGGCGGGCGTGGTCGGCAGTGCCACGCAACCGCGCCACCAAAGCAGCCCCAGCCACACACCCAACCACGACCAACGATATCCGCCCATCGTCCACCTCCTCGGGGGAACGGCAAAGGCCCTCGTTTTGATTATAGCCAACCTCGCGGCCCAAAATGGGCCTGCCGGACGATGAATTTCGTCCCCCAGGCCGATGCGCGGCCGCCGGGGCCGGGCTACCATGAGGGCAGTTCGGCATCTGGAGGTGTGCAATGTCGCAACCGGTGTTACGCCTGGAGCATGTGGTCAAAGATTACGGCTCGGTGCGGGCCGTGGACGATGTCAGCCTGACGGTCTGGCCCGGCGAGTGCTTCGGCTTTTTGGGGCCCAACGGCGCGGGCAAGACCACCACCATCGGCATGGTGTTGGGCCTGCTGCACCCCACCGCGGGGCGCATCGAGGTACTGGGCCGTCCCGTGACGCCCCGGCACACCGCGGCCCTGCGGGAGGTAGGCGCGCTGGTCGGTGCGCCGGCGTTTTACCCCTACCTGTCGGGCCGGGCGCACCTGGACCTGCTGCGCCGCCTGTACCCCGACCTGCCCCCCTCCCGGGTGGACGAGGTGCTGGAGCAGGTGGGGCTGCCGCCCCAGGCCGCGCGCCGGCCGGTCAAGACCTACTCGACGGGCATGCGGCAGCGTTTGGGGTTGGCCGCGGCGCTGTTGCATCGCCCGCGGCTGCTGGTGCTCGACGAGCCCACCAACGGCCTGGACCCCATCGGCATGGCCGAAATGCGGGCGTTGTTGCGCCAACTGGCCGAGGGCGGCATGGCCATTTTCTTGAGCAGCCACCTGTTGCACGAAGTGCAGCAAGTGTGCGACCGGGTGGGTATCTTGTACCGCGGCCGGCTGCAGGCCGTAGGGCCGGTGGACGAACTCCTGCAAGGCCGCCGGGACCTGGAGGAAGTGTTCTTCGACACCGTGGCGGCCGCGTCGTCCGCGCGGCCCCGAGCATAGGAGGTGCATCATGACCGCATTGCTCACGCTGACGCGCATCGAGATGCGCAAACTGACGGCCCGCAAACTGTTGTGGGTGGAACTGGCCCTGCTGGGCCTGCTGGTCCTCGCGTTGCACGGCGCGCTGGCCGCGGCGTTGCAGAACCCCCAGGGGGCCGACCTGCCGCCGGAGGCCCTGGCCGAACTCCGGGCCGGGTTGCGCTGGCCGCAAGGGCTGCGCGGGGCCCTTACCTTCGCCAACGGCGGCGAGTTGGGCGGCCTGTTCGTCGTGGTGCTGGTGGCCGCGTTCACGGCGCAGGAGTACACCTGGCACACAGTGGGGCTCTGGCTGAGCCGCGGCGTCTCGCGGCGTCGCTATCTGGCCGCCAAAGCCCTGGCGCTGCTGCCCGCGCTGGCCGCGCTGGTGCTCGTCACCCTGCTGAGCGGCGCGGTGGCCACCGGTCTGTACACCTGGCACAGTGTGGGCGCGCTTCCGTGGCAGCAGGTGGCCTGGGCCGAACTGCTCGTGGACGGCGGGCGGGTGCTGCTCACGCTGTTGCCCTACGCGGCCCTCACCCTGGCCGTGGCCGTGCTCACCCGTTCCACCCTGGTGACGGTGGGGCTGGGCCTGGGCTACACCTTGCTGGTGGAAAACCTGGCCGTGGAGGTCTTGAGCCTGCTGTCGCCCGACGCGGCCCGCCTGACCCGCTACCTGCCCACCATGCTGGCCAAGGCCGTGCTCCAGCCGTTGCAAAGCGGCATGCAAGCCCAGGTGGGCGTCGCGTCGGCCGCGCGGGATGCGCTGCTGGCCCCCGGCCCGGCCGCGCTGGGTCTGCTGGCCTACACGGCCGCGGGGCTGGCGCTGGCCTGGTGGGCCTTCCGCCGGCAGGACATTCCCACCGCATAGTACAATGAAGGCACCATGCGCTTACGCTGGAAACTCACCCTTTCGTATACGCTGGTCACCGCGGGGGCCATTCTGCTCATCGAGGTGATGGTGCTGGTGGGTGCGCTCGTCCTGCTCACCCGCGCCGACACGGTGGTCAGCATCGTGGGCCCGGTGCTGTACGATGCGACCACGGACCTGGCCCCTGCGGTGACCCGCCAGCCCCCCGACGAAGCCACGCTGCGCACCTGGCTGGCCGCGCTGGTCGAGACCGGCCAGGTGCTCACGGGGCCAGATCAGCGCCGCGCGCTGGACATCAACCTGGACCCCGCGTCGGTGGAATGGGCTTTGTTCGCGGACCCGCAAGGCCGGGTGCTGGCCGCGTACCCCGACGAGCCGTGCCGGGCCGGTGCGTCTGTGTCCGCCTGTGTGGCACCGCCAGGGGTGGCGCTGGTGGAAACCGTGCTTCAGGCCGGGGCCACCCGCTATCAGGCCACCAACACCGACGACGGCCTCTTTCTGGCCGTAGCCGTGCCCGACGCAAACGGGCGCCGGGCCGCGGTGCTGTTGCTGCGGGTGGTATGGCCCACGACCTGGCGTCAATGGCCCCGCACCCTCCTGGACACGCTGCTCCCCAGCGCGGCGGTGGTGCTGGTGTTCGCGGCGTTGCTGGGCACGGTGTTCGGCTTTTTCACCGCGCGCGGGCTCACGCGCCGCCTGACCGCGCTGGCCCAGGCCGCGGACGCCTGGAGCCGGGGCGACTTCCGCGTGCTGGTGCGCGACCTGGGCCGCGACGAACTGGGCCAACTGGCCCGGCGCCTCAACCGCATGGCCGAGCAACTGCACGCCTTGCTGCAAACGCGGCAGGAACTGGCCGCGCTGGAAGAGCGGAACCGCCTGGCCCGCGAGTTGCACGACGCGGTCAAACAGCAGGTGTTCGCCGCGGGCATGCAGGTGGCCGCGGCCCGGCGGCATCTGCCCCACAACCCCGACCGCGCGGCCGAGGCCCTGCAGCAGGCCGAGGGCCTGTTGCAACAGGCCCAGCAGGAACTCACCGGGCTCATTCGCCAACTGCGCCCCGCGGCGCTGCACGACCAGGGGCTCGCGGCCGCGCTGCAGGCTTACCTGCGGGCCTGGCAGCAGCAGACCGGCATCCACGCCGACCTGCACCTGCAAGGCCAGCGCCCCCTGCCCCTGGAAGTGGAGCAGGCCCTGCTGCGGGTGACGCAAGAGGCCCTGGCCAATGTGGCCCGCCACAGCCAGGCCCGGCAGGTGGTCGTGCGCCTGACCTGGCAGCCCCACGCGGTCACGCTGGAGGTGCGCGACGACGGACGCGGCTTCGACCCGGCCCGCGCCCGCGGCCGGGGCCTGGGGTTGCACAGCATGACCGAGCGGATGCAGGCCTTGGGCGGCTCGTTGCAAGTGGACAGCGCGCCCGGCCAGGGCACGCGTATCGTGGCCCAGGTGCCGCTGTCCAACGCATCCCCATAGCAGGAGGCACGCCATGTCGGCGGTCGAACCCATTTCGGTGCTCATCGTGGACGACCACGCGGTGGTGCGCCAGGGCGTGCGCGCGTTTCTGGACACCCAGCCCGACATCCAGGTGGTTGCGGAGGCCGATTCGGGCGCGGCCGCGGTGCGCGAAGCCATCCGCCACGCGCCCGATGTGGTGCTCATGGACCTGGTCATGCCCGGCATGGACGGCGTGCAGGCCACCCGGGAAATCAAACGCGTCAGCCCCCGCAGCCAGGTCATCGTGCTGACCTCCTACCACGACGACGACCACATCTTCCCGGCCATTCGGGCCGGCGCGCTGTCGTATTTGCTCAAGGATGTGGCCCCCGACGAACTGGCCGAAGCCGTGCGCCGCGCGGCCCGCGGCGAGGCCGTGCTGCATCCCCAGGTCGCGGCGCGGCTGGTGCAAGAGATTCACGCCGCGCGCGGCCAGGCATCGGCCCCACCGCCCGCGTTCGCCGACCTCACCGAGCGCGAGTTGGAAGTGCTGCGCTTGATTGCCCAGGGCCTGAGCAACGCAGCCATCGCCCGGCGGCTGGTCATCAGCGAGCGCACGGTCAAAAGCCATGTGAGCAACATCCTGAGCAAACTGCACCTGGCCGACCGCACCCAGGCTGCGGTATATGCCTGGCAACAAGGCCTCATGCGCGCGTCCGACACGACGCCTTGACGCTTTGCTGACGGCCGCATGGCACACTGAACACATCCCCCCTGGTAGGAGAGTGTGCCATGCGCCACATCTCGTCTTCCTTTTACGCAGGCTTCGCCCGCGTCGCGCGGCTGGCGCTGCTGGCGCTGACGGTGCTCGTAGCCGGCTGCAGCGGCTCCCTCGGCGCGTTGGGTGCGCCCACCGCCACGCCCACGGCCACCGCGACCGCCACGCCGACGCCCATCCCCTCCGCGACGCCCACGCCCACCCCTTCGCCGACGCCCACACCCACCTGGCAGCGCACGCAGACCCTGATACCGCCCACCGGCCGCCAGTTCCAGGCGGGCTGGCTCTCGCCCGATGGCGCGTATCTGGCCTTGCTGTCGCAGCCCGCGTCCGCGCCGGGCGAGGAATGGGATTACGACCCCATGCTGCACATCATGGACGCCAACACCATGCAGCCCGTGTGGGTCGGCAAACCCGAAACCCGCCGCCCCTTCCAGTGGGCGGAGTATGCCACCTGGGTGCCCAACAGCCCATACCTGTTGTTGGAAGGGACCGCGTCGACGTACATGATGCTGGCGTTGATTCGCGTGACCGATGGCGAGGTGCTCTGGCAACGGTCCTGGCCGCACGAGGGCTCCGGCGTTCGCTACTCGGCCTATGATGCCCGCACCCAGACCCTGCTGGTGCGCGCCCGCAGCGGCGAGTATTTGCAGGCCTACACAGTGCCTGCGATGGAGCCCGTCGCCCGCTATGTGGCCGCCGAGACCCGGCAAGGCTGTTGCCTCTTCCACGACATCTACGGCGACGACGAGCATCTCGTGGCGTTGGGTTGGGAACGCTACGGCGGGCGCTATCACCTGATTGTGTGGGACACCGATGACCCGGCCGGACGCACGCTGCGGCTGCCTTACAACTGGAATGACACCTCCCTCACCAACCTGGTATGGGGGCCCCAGGATGAAATCGCCACGCTGCTGGTGCCCGCCACGGGCAGCAGTTCCGATGTCTACACCTTCCTCTTCATCGACCCCGCCACCGGCAATGTGCGTTGGAGCATGACCGAGCGCGAGACCTTCAGCGTCGCCACGGCCTGGCTGGACGGCCACGGCTGGCTGATAGCCGATTTCAACGGCGGCGTGCGGTTGTATACGCAGCCCGAACAGTATGAGACGCTGCGGGCGCCTACGCCCCCCGACACGGTGTACTCGCTGACGAGCACCTGGGATGGAAGCCGCTGGCTGCTGGTGCTGGATTCGCAAGCCGAACTGTGGGCCTGGCGCTAAGCCCACGCGCGGGGGCATGCAAGAGTCCCGAAATCAGAGAATGGGTACTCTTGAGGGGCAGGGCCGGAGGTGACTTTGGGAGCGTGGGCGCACTGGGGCGTTGAACAACACCAAACACCCTTGGCGTGTCGTGGCGAGCCGCCGCAGGCGGCGAAGCCATCTCCTGCGCGGGCCGGGTGAAAGCCAGGGCATCTCGCGCGAGAGCCAGGGCCGCCTTTCGGCCATGTCTGTAGGGGCGCAGCGGCGCTGCGCCCCCTCGCAACGACACACGCAAGGACACCTGCCACGGACAGCAGGTAGCGCCTGACGCACCCTCCTTCGGCGACATTTGAGAGCGCCCACGCGCGGCGCGACCTTGACGCCTTGGGGGCCGCGTGATACCCTGCAGCCAGTTCGGGTGGCCTCGGCCATCCTGCAGGAGCGGCCCCCATGTTCGCGCTCTACCGTCTCACCCCCACGGGCCCTCAGGCCCTCCCCTGGCCGCCCGCCGCGACCTCGTTGGATGCCGCAACGCGCGCCCTGCCCGAAGGGTTCTACACCACCTTTCGCACCTACGACCACAAACGGCGGGTGTTGGGCCTGCGCCGCCACTTGCGCCGTCTCTACGCCCACCTGCCCACACCGCCGCCCCTCGCGCCCGCCGCGCTGCGGGCCGCGCTGCGCCAGGCGCTGGCCGCGTTCCCCGCGGCCGAGGCCCGGGTGCGGCTGGTCATGGTGCCGGGCCGGGCGTGCTACGCGCTGCTGGAGCCTCTGCACCCACCGCCGCCCGAGGTCTATCGCCAGGGGGTGACGACCATCACCGTGGACTTACGCCGCCCCCGCCCCCACGAGAAGCGCACCGATTTCCTGCGGGCGCGCGCGGCCTTGCAGGCCCGTCTGCGAGCCGAAGGCATCTATGAAGCCCTGCTGGCGCCGTGGGGACGCATTCGCGAGGGCCTGAGCAGCAACTTCTTCTGGGTGCGCGGGGGAACGCTGTTTACGGCCAAGTGGGGGGTGTTGCCGGGCGTCACCCGGGCCGCGGTGCTGCGGCTGGCCCGCCGCGCGGCCATCCCTACCCGCTATCGCGCCCTGCCCGTGGCCGAAGTTCCCACCATAGACGAAGCCTTCATCACCAGCAGCAGCCGGGGGCTGGTGCCGGTGGTGCGCATTGACGCCCACCCTGTGGGAGACGGGACGCCCGGCGCCCTCACCCGGCGCCTGATGGCCGCGTATGCGGCGTATGTGCACACCGCGGCCGAGCCGCTATAACCCCCCATCGCCGTAATACAGGCTGTGGTTGCGATAAGGCAGCAGGGCCAGCAGTACCCCCTGTTCGTACAAGGCAGTTCGGTCCAGCGCGCCCTGGCTGAGCAGGCCCACCGCGCCCAGGCCGCGCTTGCTCTCGCGCGTGCCGAACACCCGGTCGTCGGCCTCGCCCAGTTCCAGGCCCTGCTGCAGCAGCGCCACCACCGTGGGCGGCAACGGGAAACTGCCGGTGCGGGCCAGGCCCTCGTGCCCGTGCGGGTCCAACACCGCCACCCAGGCGAAGGCAAGCCAGGGCACCTCGCCCGCGTGGCCGGGCTGCACGCCGCCCTCGATGCCCACCCAAAGGTGCGCCTGGGGGACGGCCTGCCGCGCGGCCCGGGCCCGTTGCCGCGCGCCGCGGCGGGTTTCGGCATCCGACAGCGGTTGCGCGGCCACGCCCGACGCCACCGCGCGGCCCTGCACCTGCCACGGCCACTCAGGGAAAAGCCGCTGCAACGCCCGTTGCACGGCCCGAATCTTGACCGGGTTTTGTGAGGCTACCACCACACGCAGCGGGTTCATGCGCCCTCCCAAACAAAAAGGCCGGGGCCCAGCGCCCCGGCCCGGGAGCCGTCAGGCTTCTTCTTCCTCTTTCTTGCCCTTCTCGATGATTTCGGGCTCGCCAATCTCGGGTGCCTCGGCCGGAATCTCTTCCTCGCCCATCTCGCCCACCGCGGCCACGACCACCTCGTCGGCCGGGTCGAGCACTTTGACCTTGTCGCTCAGCACCAGGTCGCCCACGGTGATGACATCGCCCACCTTCTCCAGGCGGCTCAGGTCCACCACCACCTGTTCGGGCAGGTTGTTGGGCAGGGCTTCCACGGTGAGGGTCTCCAACTGCTGCAAGATGGTGGCATTGTAGACCTTGGCCGCGGGGGCCTCACCCTCCAGCACGATGGGCACCTCGGCCTCGACCACCTCGGTCAGCGACACGGCCTGAAAGTCCACATGCAGCCAACGGCCCGTCACCACATCCCGCTGGCGCTCGCGCATGATGGTGGTGTGCACCGTGTCGCCCAGTTCAATCTCGATGAGGGTGGACGAGCCCACCTTGCGCAGGGCCTTGAACGCGGTCTTGTAGTCCAGTTGGATAGGCGTGGGCTCCAGGCCGGCGCCGTAAATCACGGCCGGCAGTTTGCCTTCCCGGCGCAGACGCCGGACCTTCTTGCCCAGCAGGGTGCGGGGTTCGGCATGCAAGCGAATACGTTCCATGATTCCCTTCCTCGGGCGCCTCTCACCCGCGCGCGGGTTACCTTCGCCCTGTGTGGAGATGTGGGGCTGTGCGGCCGGGCCGCGCAGCGGGCGCCATTGTATCGCGGGTGCGGCGTTTCGTCAACGCGGGTGAGGGCGGGGGGCATGCAGAAGTTGCCGAAAGCAACCAACGGGCGGCCTCAGGGTACAGGGCCGGAGACGACTTTGGGGCGCGCCTGTCCGCCCGCTGACACCTGACGCCTGTTCACGGACCGCTGCCAAGCGGCGAAGCCATCTCCTACGCGGGCCGGGTGAGAGCCGGGGCATCGCACGCGACGGCAAGGGCCGCTTTTCGGCCGTACCAGGAGATTGCTTCGGGGGCTGCGCCCCCTCGCAACGACACCGACAAAGGTGTGTCGCGGTTGCGGGCCACGCGCAGCATACCCTCCGGCGACATTTGCACGCGCCCGAGGGCGGGGGATGCGGGCGGCCTACCCGCCGATTTGGCTCATGGTGCGGTTGAGGGGGATTTCGCCTTGGGCCAGGCCGTGGCCCCAGGGCTTGGCCCACAGCGCGTCGGTAATCTGCCGCCGCAACGCCTCGCGCGAGGCGCCCTGGCGTAGCGGGGTCAGCAGGTCCACCTCCTTCTCCCGCAGCAGGCACAGGCGCAAATGCCCGTCCGCGGTCAGACGCACTCGGGTGCACGACGCGCAGAACGGCTGGCTGAGGGTGGCGATGAAGCCCACCGTGCCGCGCGCGCCGGGCAGGCGATACAGCCGGGCCTCGCCGTCCAGCCGGCCGCCGTCCACGGGCTCCAGCCCGCCGTAGGCCGCGCGCAGCCGCGCCATCATCTCGGGGACGGTCACCACCAGGGTGCGCTGCACTTCGGTGGCCCCGGCGAAGGGCATCATCTCGATGAAGCGCACCTGCCAGGGCCGGTCCAGGGTGAGCCCGGCCAGCGGCACCACGTCCTCCTCGTTGTAGCCGCGCACCACCACCGCGTTGATTTTGATGGGCTGCAAACCCGCCTCTTCCGCGGCCCGAATGCCTTCCAACACATCTTCCAAATCGCCCCAACGGGTGAGCCGCCGAAACTTGGCCGGGTCGAGGGTATCGAGGCTGATGTTGACCCGCTTCAGCCCGGCCTGGGCCAGCGCGTGGGCCAGGCGGGGCAACAAGATGCCGTTGGTGGTCATGGTCACCGTGCGGATGCCGGGCGTGGCGGCAATGCCCCGCACCAAATCCACCACCCCGGCCCGCACCGTGGGTTCACCGCCGGTCAGCCGAATTTTGTCGAAGCCCAGGTCCGCGAACAAACGCACGAAAAACAGCACCTCGTCGTCTTGCATCAATTCGTGGTTGGGCCGAAAGGTCATGTCCTCGGGCATGCAATACACGCACCGCAGGTTGCAGTGGTCGGTCAGGCTGATGCGCAGGTAATGCAAGCGCCGTCCATAGCGGTCGTGGGCCATACAACACCTCGAATTTTTTAGAGCCTTCTCTTGTAAAAAGTATACCATGCCCCAACGCGGGGTATAATGACGCGCCCCGGTTCGCGCGGGCCCAAGCGGAGCCCTTTCCCCAGGAGGCAACCGATGACCAACCGCTCGTCTCGTCTGCCCGGTTTTTACCGTTTGCCGTGGGCCCAGCGCCGTCAGCGTTTGGTCGAATTGGGCTGGCTGGAGCCCGAAGACCTGGCTGCGCTGGGCGGCGCCCAGGGCCTGACGCCCGAACTGGCCGACACCATGATTGAAAATGTGGTGGGCGTCTTCGGCCTGCCCTTAGGCATCGCTACCAATTTCGTGGTCAACGGCCGCGAAGTGCTGGTGCCCATGGCCGTGGAGGAACCGTCCATCGTGGCCGGCGCGTCGTTCATGGCCAAACTGGCCCGAGCCGGCGGCGGTTTTCGGGCCCACGCCACCGAGCCGCACATGATTGGCCAGATTCAACTGGTGGACCTGCCCGACCCGTACGCGGCGCGGCTGCGGGTGCTGGAGGCCAAGGACCAACTGCTGGAAGCCCTGCGCGGGCTGGACCCGCTGCTGGAGCGGCTGGGCGGCGGGCCGCGTGATTTGGAGGCCCGGCTGCTGCAGCATCCCCGGCTGGGGATGTTTCTGGTGGTGCACCTGGTGTACGATGTGCGGGACGCGATGGGCGCCAACGCGGTCAACACCGCGTGCGAACGCCTGGCCCCCCACCTGGAAGCCCTGACCGGGGGGCGGGCGGTGCTGCGCATCCTGTCCAACCTGGCCGACCGACGGCTGGCCCGCGCCTGGGTGCGCATTCCCGCGGACGCGCTGGCCTTCGAGGGCTTTACGGGCCCGCAGGTGCGGGATGGCATTGTGGCGGCCTGGGCCTTCGCGGCGGCCGACCCCTACCGGGCCGCGACCCACAACAAGGGCATCATGAACGGCATTGACGCGGTGCTCATCGCCACGGGCAACGACTGGCGCGCGGTCGAGGCCGGGGCCCACGCGTACGCGGCCCGCCACGGGCGCTACACCTCGCTGAGCACCTGGGAAGTGGACGCGGACGGCGCGCTGGTGGGCACGCTGGAACTGCCCTTAGCCGTGGGCATCGTGGGCGGGGCCACCCGGTCGCATCCCAGCGCGCGGGCGGCGCTCAAACTGATGGGCGTGCGCACCGCGCGCGAGTTGGCCGAAATCGTGGTCGCGGTGGGGCTGGCGCAAAACATGGCCGCGCTGCGGGCCCTGGCCACCGAGGGCATCCAGCGCGGGCACATGAGCCTGCACGCGCGGCAAATCGCGATGGCCGCGGGCGCCACGGGCGACCTGGTGGAACGCATCGCCCGCCAAATGGTGGCCGAGGGCGTCATTCGCCTGGACCGGGCCCAGGAACTGCTGGCGCGCTATCGCTCGAGCGACGACCCGGCCACCGCGTAGGGCTCAGCCGCGCAGCACCAACACCAGGCCAAACCCGGCCAGCAAGGCCGCGCTCAATCGGGTGAGGCGCGCCCGCCACACCGCAGGCAGGCCGTGGGCCCGGCTGAACACCGCCAGCAAGGCCAGCGAGGCCAGCACAATGGCCGCGTAGAACACGGCCACCAACTGCAGCCCGGCCCAGGGGTCGTCCTGCCACACTGCGAGCACCGGCGGGCCCAACACCGTGGCCCAAAACACATACACATTGGGGTTGACCCAGTTGATGCTCACGGCCTGGGCCAGGGTGCGTACCTGCCCGCGCGCGGCCGCGGGCTCGGCCGCGGCAGACGCGGTGCGGGCCAGGCGCCAGGCCAACCAGAGCAACACCCCCGCGCGGACCCAACGCAGCGAGTCCAGCCAGGCCAACGGCAGCCGCCCCAGGGCCCACAGGGTGAAGGCCACCACGGGGCCATCGCTGAGCAAGGGCGTGAAGGCCAGATACCACGCGCCGCGCCAGCCGCGCTGCACGGCCTGGGCGAAGAAGAAGGTTTGCAACGCGCCGGGCATCAGCGCCGCAGACAGGCCCAATCCGGCCACGGACCACCAGGAAGTCATGGCACACCTCGAAGGTAGGATGGCAGCGGAGGCCGGGGCCTCAGGGCACGGCCATGAAAATCACCCGCCACCCGCCCGGATACACGCCCTCGTCCCCACGGCAGCGGACCATGCGCAGCCCGTCCACGGTCTCGCTGCCGCTTTGCACCTGCACCCGATACGTCGCGTTGTCGTCCATGACGAAGTCCGCATAGCCCAGGCCGCGCTCGGGCTGCAGGCCGGTGTAGATGACCACCTCGCCCTGGGGCCCGCGCACCACCAGGGGGATGCCGGGCAGGGGCTGGGCGTCCGCGTCGTAGACCTCGACCTGCACCACGCCGGGCCGCGCGGGGTCGCAGACGGTGTCTTGCTGAAAGACGCGGAAGAAGGGCGCGGGGGTGGCCGTGGGCTGCCCCGCGGCCTTCTTCCGCGTCTTTCAGCAAGACACCGTCTGCGAC
>WGAK01000086.1 GCA_015494815.1 Anaerolineales bacterium
CCATCGTCTTCCCCACCGAAGCAGCCGACGCATGCGCACATCCTCCGGCTTTTTCGGCAAGTATACCATATCGGCGGGCGTCTGAAGGCGCGCACATGTTGCCGAATGCATGCAGAAGTTGCCGAAAGCAACCAACGGGCAGTCTCAGGGTACAGGGCCGAAAGTGACTTTGGGGGCGTGCTTGCCCGCCCGCTGACGCCTGACGCCTGTCCGCTGTCGTGGCATCTCGCGCGACGGCAAGGGCCGTTTTTCGGCCATGTCAGAAGCGGGCGCACGCCGTGCGCCCCTACCGAGGGCTGCGCCCCCTCGCAACGACGCTGACAAAGGTGTGTCGCGGTTGCGATCCACGCGCCACATACCCTCCGGCAATTTTTGAGCGCACCGATGTCGTCGAAGGGTATGTCCGCGGTGGTCGGTCTCACCTATCCCCCGCTGAGCCGAGCGTAGCGAGGCTCAGCGGACTTCGGCGGCGCTTTTGCGCTGCCGAAGCGGAGGGAGGGAGAGATCCCGCCAGGCAAGTCACCCTCGAGCGCTACCTCCCAAAGCGACATCAGGGCGCGGCACGCCAAAACGGTCCCTTCGCCTCGACCCGCCCACGGCCCCTTTGGCCTGCGTTCACGACGCGTGTCCATGAAGCCGTACCAGGGCGATGGCGCCGCGGCGGCCCCGTCCGCCAACGCGGCCGGCCGCGAATGGTACAATCCCCTTGAGCCGCGCCGTGACGGTCGAGGAGGTGCCGCCATGTCTTCTGCCCTGCGCCGCGCGGTCCGGCGGGCGTTGGCCAACCCCGCCTTGCGGGCCGCGTTGGATGCCAATGCCCACCGTCGGCGGGCCGCGCGGCAGCGCGCCCTGGCCGACCTGCCCGCGCCCTGGCCGGTCATGCAGGCCCGCACGCGCGATGCGCGTCGCCAGGCCCTGGCCCGCTGGGACGCCCTGCTGGAGGCGTTTCTGCGTCGGGTGCAGGCGCACGGCACGGTGGTGCACCGGGCCGCGGACGCGGCCGAAGCCCGGCGCATCGTGCTCGACCTGGCCCGGCAGCATGGCGTCCGGCGGGTGGTCAAGTCCAAATCCATGCTCAGCGAAGAAATCGGCCTCAACGCAGCCCTGGAGGCCGCGGGCCTGGAGGTGCTGGAGACGGACCTGGGCGAGTATATCGTGCAACTGCGCGGGGAACCTCCGGCCCACATCATCACGCCCGCGGTGCATCTGCGCCGCGCGGATGTGGGGCGCACCTTCCACGAGCGCCTGGGCGTGCCCTACACCGACGATGTGGCCCAACTGACCGCGGTGGCCCGGCAACGTCTGCGGCAGGCCTTCTTGCAGGCCGACCTGGGCATCTCGGGCGTCAATTTCGGCGTCGCGGAAACCGGCACCCTGGCCCTGGTCACCAACGAGGGCAACGGCCGCATGGTGACCACTTTACCGCGTCTGCACATCGCCCTCATGGGCCGCGAGCGCCTGGTCGCCACCTTGGACGACCTGGCCCTGATGCTGACCATGCTGCCGCGCGCGGCCACGGGCCAGCGCCTGACCTCGTATGTCAGCCTGCTGCACGGCCCCCGCGGGCCCCACGACCCCGACGGCCCCCGGCAACGGCACCTCATCGTGGTGGACAACGGCCGGAGCCACCTGGCCACCACCGGCCTGCGCGACATCCTGACCTGCATTCGCTGCGGCGCGTGCCTCAACGCCTGCCCCGTGTTTCAAGAAATCGGCGGGCACGCGTACGTGGGCGCGCACGGCGAGCCCACCCCTTATCCGGGGCCCATGGGCATCGTGGTCTCCGCGGGCTTGTTCGGCGGCGCGACCTTCGGCCCCACCGCGCAGTTGTGCACCTTGTGCGGCGCGTGCGCGGACGTGTGCCCCGCGGCCATCCCTCTGCCGGACCTCATCCTGCGGGTGCGGGCCGGCGAGCCTCGTCCGGACCCGACCGGGACCGCCTCGCGGCCTCGGGGCGCGAGCCCGGCCCTGGCCTGGGCCCTGCGCGCCTGGGCGGCTCTGGCCACGCGACCGGCCGCGTTTCGGGCCGCGGCCCGGCTGGCGCGGCAGGTCGTGCGCCGCCTGGGCCGCGCGACCGCGGTGCCCTGGGTGCAGGGCGCGGCCTTGCCGCGGCCGCGGCTGGTGCGGCCGCCCGCGGTGGGGGAACCGGCTCCGCCGGGGCCGGCGCCCGCCGCGCCGACCCGCGGCCGACCCGCGACCGAGACGAGCCTGGTGGCGCGCTTCGTGGCCGCGCTGCAGGCCGTGGACGGCGAGGCCGTGGTGCTGCCCGCGTCCGAAGCCGTGGCCCAGGTGGTGGCCTGGGTGCAGGGCCTGGGCGCGCGGCGGGTGTTCGTGGGCGACGCGCCCACCCTGGCCCCGGGCCTGGTGGAGGCCTTACGCGCCGCGGGCCTGAGCGTCACCCGGGAGCCCGACCCCACCGCGGAGGTGGGGCTGACCGCGGCCGCGGTGGCCGTGGCCGAGACCGGCTCGGTGCTGGTGCTGGGCGGCCCCGAGCGGCCTTTGACGGCCTCGCTGCTGCCGCGGGTGCACGGCGTGCTGGTACCGGCTGCGGCCGTGGTGCCCGATGTGCGCGCCGCGTTGCGGCATCCCGCCTGGCACACGGCCCCGGCCGCGGCGCTCATCACGGGGCCTTCGCGCACCGCGGACATCGAAATGACCCTCACCGTGGGCGTGCACGGGCCTGCGCGGGTGCGGGCCTGGGTACTCACCTGAGCGCCCGGCCTCAGGGCCTTTCCCCCAAACAGGAGGCGAGCCATGCTGTTGGCCGTGGATGTGGGCAACACGAACATCACCCTGGGCGTGCACGATGGGCAGGACTGGGTGCACCATTGGCGCATTGCCACCGCGCCCGAACGCATGCCCGACGAGTATGGCCTGCAGTTGCGCGGCCTGTTGGATTGGGCCGGGGTGCGGCCGGAGCAGTTGGAGGGGGTGAGCCTGGCTTCGGTGGTGCCGCCCCTGACGGCCAAACTGGTGCGGGCGGTGGAACTTTATCTGGGCCATACGCCCTTTGTGGTGCGCGCAGGCGTGCGCACGGGCATTCGTATTCGCTACGAAGAGCCCAAGGCCGTGGGCGCGGACCGCATCGCGGACGCGGTCGCGGTCAAGCAGCAATATGGCGGCCCCGCGTGCGTGGTGGATTTCGGCACGGCCATCACCTTCGACGCCATCACCGCGGCGGGCGATTATCTGGGCGGCGCCATCACCCCCGGTCTGGATGTGGCCGCGGACGCGCTCTTCCGCCGCACGGCCAAACTGCCCAAAGTGGATGTGGTCCAGCCCCCGGAGGTCATCGGGCGCAATACGGTGCAGGCCATTCAGGCTGGCCTGTTCTACGGCTATGTAGCGCTGGTGGAAGGCATGGTGGCTCGCTTTCGGCAGGTCTTGGGCCCCGACATGAAGGTCATCGCCACCGGCGGTTATGCCGAACGGTTCGCGCAGGCCACCACCGTCATCCACATTGTCAACCCGTGGCTCACCCTGGACGGCCTGCGCTGGCTGTGGCGGCTCAACCGCGGCTAAGCCGCCGCGCTCACCGTTCCAGCACCTGGCCCACACCGCCGCGGCGTCCGTCGCCCGCGGCCTGCACCTGCGCGGCCTGCCAGGTGATGGCGTGGGCCCCGCCGAAGTACATGCTGCGCGCGGGCCAGGGATTGACCGGATAGCCGCGCGCGGCCAGGGCCTGCGCGGTGGTCGGCGGCACGCCGCCTTCCAGGTGCAACACCCGGTTTTCGTAGTGCACCCGCGGCGCATCCACGGCCTGTTGCAGGTCGTAGCCGAAGTCGAAGTTGTACGAAAAGGTCTGCAGCACGGCCGAGCGGATGCGGCTGCTGCCGCCGCTGCCCACGGCCAGGTAGCGCGGCCCGGCCTCGGTCTCCCAGCGGGCCAGCAGCGGCGTCATCATGGTGCCCAAGCGCGTGCCGGGCGGCAGGCGGTGAAAGCCCCGGGGGTGCAGGTCGGCCTCGCCCAGCATGTTGTTCAGCCGAATGCCCGTGCCCGGCACGATGAAGCCCGCGTCTTCGCCCGCGGTCACGGTCATGCTCACCACCAGGCCGTCGAAGTCGGCCACGCTGATGTGGGTGGTGTAGGGGCCGTGGGGCGGCTCGGGCGGTTCGTCGGGGGAGAAAGTCTCTCGGGCCAGCGCGCGGCGTAAACGCCCGCGATATTCGGCGATGAAGGCCGGGTCGAAGAAGGCCGCGCGGCGGGCGGATGCGTCGCGCCCCGCGTCTTCCCAGTGGGGGCGGGCGTGCTGGGTCAGGCGCATGGCCTCGGCCAGCAGTCGCACATGCTCGGGGCTCAGGGCCGGCCAGGCGTGCAGGTCGTGGTCCTCCAACAAGGCCAGGGTGAAGGCCACCAGACCGCCCCCGGCCGAGGGCAGGCCGGGCAGCCAGACCTGCGCGTGTCGGTAGCCGCGTTGCAGGGGCGGGTTGCGATGCACCTGATAGTGGGCCAAATCGTCGGCCGTGATGAGCCCACCGTGGGCCTGCTGGTCGGCCACGATGGCCTGCGCAATGGGGCCGCGGTAGAACGCGTCGGGGCCTTGCTCGGCCAGCAGGCGCAAGGTGCGGGCCAACGC
>WGAK01000087.1 GCA_015494815.1 Anaerolineales bacterium
ACCCCATCCCACCCTGACAAGGAGAAAGCGCTCATGGGCATTTCCGTGGAGCAAATCAAGCAACTGCGCGCCGCCACCGGCGCGGGCATTCTGGACTGCCGCAAGGCGCTGGAAGAGGCCAACGGCGACTTCGACAAGGCCGTGGAAATCCTGCGCAAGAAGGGCCTGGCCAAAGTGGCCAAGAAGGCCGGCCGCGAGGCCAGCGAGGGCGTCATCGAGACTTACGTCCACGGCGGCGGCCGCATTGGCGTGATGTTGGAACTCAACTGCGAGACCGACTTCGTGGCCCGCTCGGAGGTCTTCCGCACCCTGGCCCACGAAATCGCGCTGCAAATCGCGGCCATGGCGCCTCGCTATGTGCGCGACGAAGACATCCCTCAGGCAGTGCTGGACAAAGAGGCCGAAATCGCCCGCGAACGGGCCAAAGGCAAGCCCGACCATGTGGTCGAGCGCATCGTCAACGGCATGCTGGAAAAATTCAAGAACGAGGTCGTGCTGATGCGCCAGCCCTACATTCGGGACGACAGCAAGACCATCCAAGACCTGCTCAACGAGCACATCGCCAGCATCGGCGAGAACATCGTGGTGCGGCGCTTCGCGCGCTGGGAACTGGGCGAACTGTCCAAAGCGGACGAAGGGGCGGAGGAGTAAAGCCAATCGCAAGCCAGGGCCAACCCTCGAGGGTTGGCCCTGTTGCCGTACGGAGGCGCTTATGGCCGTGACCCCCAATTCGCCCTCGTTTATCAGCCCCCCTGAATTGCGCTATCGGCGCATCTTGCTCAAATTCAGCGGCGAAATTTTGGCCCCGCCCGACGGCAGCCGGGGCATTGACCCCGCGCAAGCCAAGGCCATCGCCCGCCGCGTGCAAGATGTGCACGCGCTGGGCGTCCAAATCGGCATCGTCATCGGCGCGGGCAACCTGTGGCGCGGGCATATCGGCGTGGAGCACGGCATGGACCAGGCCACCGCGGACTACATGGGCATGCTGGCCACGGTGATGAACGCCATGGCCCTGATGGACGCCATCGAGCAACTGGGCGTGCCCACCCGGGTGATGAGCGCCATCGAGATGCGCGCCGTGGCCGAGCCCTACATTCGGCGGCGGGCCATTCGCCATCTGGAAAAAGGCCGCGTGGTCATCTTCGGCGGCGGCACGGGCAACCCCTTCTTCACCACCGACACCGCGGCCGCGTTGCGGGCAATGGAAATCGGCGCCCAGGTGCTCATCAAGGGCACCAAAGTGGACGGCGTGTACGATGCCGACCCCCTGACCAATCCCCAGGCCCGACGCTTCAAGCGCCTGACCTACCTGGATGTGCTCAACCGCCGCTTGCAAGTCATGGACTCCACCGCGCTTTCGCTGTGCATGGAGCACAACCTGCCCATTCTGGTGCTCAACCTGTGGGACGAAACCGCGCTGCGCCGCGCGCTGCTGGGTGAGGAAGTGGGCACCTGGGTTGGGCCCGCGGCCGATGAGGCGGGGGAAGCGGCTTCCGCCGCGGCTTGAGGCCGGGGCTCACTTCCAGTCCACCGCCACCACCTGACCGTCGCCCGTCAGGGGCTGGGCCCGGCCCGTGTCCTCATCCACCAGATACAAATCCCCTTCGTAGAGCACGGCCAGGGCCCACTGCCCCGTGTCGGGCATGGCCGCCGGCGACCAATGCACCTGCTGAGGCTCCAGCCCCACCCCTTCCTCCGCGGGGAACAGACGGCGGGCGTCAGACCCATCCCGGTCCATGACCATGAGCCCATAGCGGCTCAACTCGCTCTGTCGCGGGGTGATGGCCTGCAAATACGCCACATGATAGGTGGGCACGCCATCGGCCGCGGTGCGCCAGGGCGAGGGCACGGGATACGCGAACATGCCCACATCTTCGGCCAGGGTCAGGGCCCGGCCCCACTCGGGCACATAGGCCACCAGGTGAAAGCGCGGGTCGGCCTCGTCGCCGGTGGTCACCCCCGGCGGGCCGTGGCTCACCGCGAACAGCACGCGCGCATCGGGCCCCCAGGCCACCCCCGGCACCCAGGCCCAGTCCGAACGGGTCTGGTAGGGCGTGAAAGGCAGCCACAACTGCAGTTCGGGCGGGTCGGGCGTCAGGTCCAGATAAGCCACCCCATCGGGGCGGGCCACCGCCAGGCCCTGCACATCGGGCCGCCAGGCGAACGCGTTGCCCCACCAGCCATACACGCCGCCCGCGTTGGGCTCCAGCAACACCTTGGGCTCCAACACCGTGCCGCCGGGGGTGACGGTCACCGCCAGCAAATCGTTGTTGGCCTGCCAGCCGGGCGGCGCGTCCCGGGGCTCCACCGTCGAGGCCACCACATAGCGCGGATTGCGCGGCGAGAAATCCGCGAAATGCACCACATTGGCAATGCCCAGGTCAATGAGTTCCACCGGGTCGGCGTCCAGCACCGCGACCCACAGCGTGTTGAGCACCCCCTCCTGCTCGCTGCGGCGGGTGAACAGCAGGCGGCTGCCGTCGTAGGACAGCCGAAACACCCGGCCGTCCAGGTCACCGGTCACCACCACCGGCCGCCGGCGGTCGGTCGAGGATTCCACCAGCCAGGCATTGCCCCCGGCCAGGTAGGCCAGCCGTCCCGGCAAAGGCCGGGGAACGAACGCGGCCCGCGCGCCCACCATCACAATCTCGGGCACGGGCTCTTCCAGCACCGTGACCTTGACGGGCTGCCGGGCCACCAACTGCCCATCTTCGTATACCAGCCGATAGGTGACCTCTTGGCGCCCGTTGACGCCCCGCTGCACCAGGCGCGTTTCACCCTCGGGCAGGCCCTCGTTGCGCAGGGTCTGCCGCTCGAAGGGGATGACCTCTTCCTGGGTCTCGAATTTCTCCTCGACCCGCACCACGGTGATGGTGGTCGCGTCCGTCAGCAGGGTGTAGCCGGGCGGGGTGACCCGGTCCAGCGGACCCACTTCCACGCCGGCCTGCTCTAAGGCCTGGCGCACCGTGCTGCCCGCGGGCACCTCCACCGTTTGCTGCTGCCCATCCACCACCAGCGTGACCCGCACAGGGCCCTGGGTACGGGTGGGCGCCTGGCACGCCGCCAGCAGCCCGGCCAACAACACCAGCCAGCCACCGAGAGAGGCGAAGAAAACGACGCGACGCATAGGCCTCCGCAGACCCTCAACGGCGATGCGCGCGGGCCACCAGCCAGCCGTCGGCCACCGTGAGTTCATCCACGGCATACTGCCCGGCCCACGCGTCCAGTCCGCTCTCCAACTGGCCCAGATAGTCGTGGAGCATATCTTGAGGCATGGTCAGCCCGCCCAACGTGGCCGAGTCCACCGTCAAGGACACCCGTCCCTCGGCATCCACCGTGGGCGTCACCACAATCTCGGCGGGCAGCGGGCCCAGGGGCGAGTCCACCGTGCCGTAGAGCATGATGTGCCCCTCACGGAAATAGACCGCCACTTCGCGCACCGGCGCGTCGGGCTGCTGAGCCAGCAGGTCCTGCACATAGGCCGTGGCCTGACTCTCGTGCAGGCGCAGGGTCACCGAGCCGGTGGCCTGCAATTGCTCCGCGGCCTGACGCAACGCCTCTCGCGGGGCAATCCAGGCCGTCGGTGTGGGAAGAGGCTCGGGCGTGGGCAGTGTGCGGCTCAACCAGCCGCAGCCCAGCAGCGCCAAACCCAGCATCAGCCCCAGGCCCCCCAAACGCCACGCCTGGGTTCGATATCGCGTTCGCATAGCAAGGCTCCTGATGAAAGCCCGGCCGGGTGTGCGCAAATGTTGCCGGGGGCATGCCGCTGGTGGCGAATCTCACCCATCCCCCGCTGAGCCTCGCTACGCTCGGCTCATCTGCCCCCTTCCCTCTCTTGATAAGAGAGGGAAGGGGGCGGCTTCGGCGGCGCAAGAGCGCCGCCGAAGCGGGGGTAGGGAGAGATCCAGCCAGACGAATCGCCTTTAAGCGCTATGCCCCAAAGCGGCACCCAGGTGCCGCACTCCAAAACCGTCCGCTCGCGGGTTTCGGCAACTTCTGCATGCACCCGCCCGGCCGCGGCTTGCCCGCGCGGTTTGCAAGCCCGCGGCCTCATGATAAAATACGGGGTCGGTGTCGTACCGACACGCGAGGATTGTACCATGAGCCCTTCATCTCCCACCGGGCCCGCAGGCCCCCTGGATGCCCAACTGGAGGCGCTGCTGTTCGTGGCCGCGGAGGCCGTTCCCGTGGAGCGCCTGGCCCAGGCCACGGAACAGGACCTCACCGCGGTGGAAGCCGCGCTGCTCATGCTGGAGGAACGCCTGCAGGGCCGGGGCCTGCGCCTCCAACGCACGCGCCAGGGGGTACGGCTGGTGACCGCGGCCGAATACGGCCCGCTGGTAGCCCGCTTCCTCAATCTGGAAGCCACCGCGCGGCTGAGCCGCGCCGCGCTGGAGACCCTGGCCATCATCGCCTATCGCCAGCCCATCACCCGCCCGCAAATCGAGGCCATTCGGGGGGTGAACAGCGACGGCGTGGTGCGCAGCCTGCAAGAAAAAGGCCTCATCGCCGAAATCGGGCGGGCCGAGGGCCCCGGACGCCCCATCCTCTACGCCACCACCGAGGCGTTCTGGCAGCAATTCGGCCTCACGGGCCCCGAAGCCCTGCCTCCCTTAGCGTCGTGGGACGACCCCATCCCGCCCGCGGCCGAAGCCGCGGGCCCTGCCGAGTAATGCCCCATGCACCTGCGCTCGCTGGAACTGCACGGTTTCAAGACCTTTGCCACGCCCACCCGCCTGGAATTCGCGCCCCGCATCACGGCCATCGTCGGGCCCAACGGCGCGGGCAAATCCAACATCGTGGACGCGCTGCGCTGGGTGCTGGGTGAGACCGCGTTTCAACTGCTGCGCGCCCGCAAGACCGAGGACTTGATTTTCGCCGGCGCGCCGGGCCGGGCCCGAGCCGGAATGGCCGCGGTGACCCTGCGGATTGACAACGCCGACGCCGCGCTGCCCGTGGATTTCAGCGAGGTGGCCCTCACCCGCCGGGCCTACCGCGACGGGCGGGGGGAATTCTTGCTCAACGGCCAGCGGGTGCGGCTGCGCGACATCAAAGAGTTGCTGGCCCAGGCCGGGTTGGCCGAAGGCGCGCATGTGTTCATCGGCCAGGGCATGGTGGACGCCATTCTGGCGCTGCGGCCCGAAGACCGCCGCCTGCTGTTCGAAGAAGCCGCGGGCATCGGCCTGGTGCGCCAGCGCCGCGAAGACGCGCTGCGACGCCTGGACGCCACCCGCCGCAACATGGAGCGGGCCCAGGACCTGCTGGCCGAACTGGAGCCGCGCCTGCGCCGCCTGGAACGCCAGGTGCGCCGCGGCCGCGACCTGGAGGCCCTGCAGCGCGACCTGCGCACCCACTTGCGCCTGTGGTACGGCTATCGCTGGCAACGCGCCGTGGGCGCGGTGCAACAAGCCCTGGCCGCCCACCAGCAGGCCCAACGCGCCTGGGACGAGGCCCGCGGCCACCTGGAAGCCGTGGAGCACCAGCAGCAAGACCGTTTCGCGCGCATTCGGGCCCTGCGCCAGCAACGCCAGGATTTGGTGGCCCATCTGCGCGCGCTGCAGCGCCAATGGCAAGCCGCAGACCAGGCCCGCCAGCAGGCCGAGGAACGCCTGCGCGACCTGGAGCGTCGCCAGGCCGCGTGGCAGGCCGAATTCACCCGGGCCCAAGAGACCCTGTCCTTTCGCCAGGAAGAGCAGCAAGCCGCCCAGGCCCAGGAAGCCGAGCGCCGCGCCGCCTGGGAGGAAGCCCGCCAACGCCGCGACCAGGCCCGCCAGGCCCTGGAACAGGCCCTGGCCGCCCGGCGCGAGGTCCAACGGGCCCTGGACACGGCCCGCCGCGAGGTGCAACGCCTGACCGAACAGCAGGCCGGCCTGCGAGCCCAGCACGCCGCGCTGGAGCGCCGCCTGGCCGAGGTGCGCCAGGCCCTGGAAGAGCGGGCCGCGCACATCCGCACGCTGGAAGCCCAGGCGCAGGCCGCCGCGCGCGAGCAAGACCAGGCCCACGCCGCGTGGGAGCAGGCCCGCCAGGCCGCGACGCAAGCGAAGGCCGCGGTCGAACAGGCCCAGAGCGCCGCAGAACAAGCCGCCGCGGCCGAGCGCGCGGCGCGGCAGGCTTTGGACGCGCTGCGCGCCCACCAGCAACGCCTGCAAGCCCGGCTGGAAGGCCTGCGTCAGGCCGAGCGCGAACTGGTGGGCCACGACGAAGCCGCGCGCTTCGTGGTGCGCGAAGTGCGCCAGGGGGTGCACGGGCTGCTGGGGCCCTACCTGGCCGTGGACGAAGCCCACGAAACCGCCATCGCCGCCGCGCTGGACCTGTGGGCCGAGGTCGTGTTGGTCGACACCGACCCCGAGGCGCTGACCGCCCCGGCCCGCCGCGCGCCGGGCCGGGTGCTGCTCTGGCCGCGACAGCCCCAGGGCGCAGCGCCCCCCGCGCCCCCCGCCCGAGACGGGGTGCTGGGCCGGGCCGCGGATTTGGTGCGCGTGGCCGACGACGCGCGCGCCGCGGCCGAAGCCCTGCTGGGTTGGGTGTGGGTGGTGCGCGATGCCGCCACCGCGCGCGCCCTGCGCCCGCACACGCCGCCCGGCGTGGCCCTGGTGACCCTCACAGGCGAGGCCTACCCGCCCCAGGGCGGGGTGGTGGTCGGACGGCCCAAAGGCCGGCATGTGCTGCAGCGCACCCGCGAGCGCCAGGCCCTGGAAGCCGAACTGGCGGCGCTGACCGCGGAACTGGAAGCCCTGCAGGCCCGACTGGCCGAACGCCAGCAAGCCACGGCCCAGGCGCAGGACGCGCTCCGCCGCGCGCGCGCGGCCTGGCAGCAGGCTGAAGAAGCCCGACGCGCCGCGCACGAGGCCTGGCAGCAGGCCCGGCTGCACCACGAACGCCTGCAGCAGGCCCTCGACCTGCACCGGCAGCAGCACGCCGAGGCCAGCCGTCAGAGCGAACGCCTGCTCGCGGAGCAACGCACGCTGGCCGAGCGCCGTCAGGCCCTGGTGCAGGAACTGGAGCAGGCCCAGCACGCGCTGCGCGAGCGGCGGCGCGAACTGGCCGCGCTGGATGTGGAACAGGCCCGCCGCGACGCGGCGTATTGGGATACCCAGGTGGCCGTGGCCCAGCAGGCCCACCGCGAAGCCCAGGCCCGCGTGCAGGCCCTGGGGCAGGCCGTAGAACAGGCCCGGCAGCGCGTCGCGGCCCTGGCGCGGCAGGCCGAAGCCTGGCAGGCCGAAGCCGCTCAGGCCCGGCAAGCCCTGACCGAGGCCCAGGAACGCAGCCGCGCGCTGTGGCAACGCATCGAAGAGGCCCAACGCCAACTGGAGCCCCTGGAAGCCGACTTGCAGGCCCTGGAAGCCGAACACGCCGCGGGGCAAGACGCGTTGCAGCGCGCCCGAGACGCGGCCCAGCGCGCGGAGCAGCGCGAGGTGCAAACCCGCCTGGCCCTGGAACGCGCCCGCGACCGGTTGCAACATTTGCAGCGTCAGATTCACGACGACTTCGGCCCTGTGGCCCTGGAGGCCCCGGCCGAGGTGTGGCCCACCCAGCCCCTGCCGCTGGAGAAAGGCGTGGAACACCTGCCCGCGGTGACCGACATTCCCGCGGATTTGGAGGACACCATCCGCCGTTTGCGCGGCCGCATTCGTCGCCTGGGGCCGCCGCCGGGCCCCGAACTGCGCCAGGAGTACGAGGCCCTGGCCCAACGCGTGACCTTCCTGCAAACCCAACTGCACGACCTGCGTCAGGCCGACGCGGACCTGCGCGAACTCATCGCGGAACTCGACACCACCATGCGTCGCCAGTTTCGCCGCACCTTCGACGCGGTCAACCGCGCCTTTGCCGCGCTGTTCACCCGCCTGTTCGGCGGTGGCAAAGCCCGCCTGGTGCTGCTGAACGACGAGCAGGACCACCCCAAGGGCGTGGACATCGAAGTGCGTCTGCCGGGCAAGCGTACCCAGCGCCTGGCCGTGCTCTCGGGCGGCGAACGCAGCCTGACGGCCGTGGCCCTGATTTTCGCGCTGCTGCAGGTCTCCCCCACGCCGTTCTGCGTGTTGGACGAAGTGGACGCCATGCTGGACGAGGCCAATGTGGTCCGCTTCGGCGAACTGGTGCAGGAACTCAGCCGCGAAACCCAATTCGTCATCATCACCCACAACCGGCAAACGGTGCAAATTGCCGATGTGCTCTACGGCGTCACCCTGCGCGAAGACGGCACTTCGCAAGTGCTGAGCGTGCACCTGGAAGAGGTGGAACGGCACTTGCGGGCCCACCGCGAGGAGCGGGCATGAGCAGCATCGAGGGCGTGTGGCAGGGGCGGGTGTTCCGCTGGCGGCCGCTGGAAGGCGGCTGGACCTGGAGCCTGGGCCTGCACGCGCGGGTGGCGGTCTACACCTACGAAGATTCGGGCCGACCGTGGACCTTCATCGTGGACGGCGTGATTTATCGTCGCGCGCTCAACGGCACCATGCTGGCCAAGTGGCGGCCTAAGGGCCGCGCGCGGCAGCGCCGCCGTTTGTCCCAGGCCGAGGCCCTGGCCGTAGAGACCCGCGCCCGCGAACAGGTGGCCGCGTTTCTGCGCGCCTGGGAGGCCGGCCAGGTGACCTTTCGCCAGCCGCCGCCGGTCACCATGCGCGCCCGCATGGCCCGGGCCGTGGCATTCGACGAGGCCGCGTCGCGGGCCGATGCGGCCCGCTTCGGGCAGGTCTACCGACCCATCGGCATCCTGCCGCCCGACCAATACCTGGCCGTGGTGGTGCAAATCACCGAGGGCTGCTCGTTCAACACCTGCACTTTTTGCACCTTCTATCGGGGCCAGCCCTTTCGCGTGCGCGCGCCCGCGCAGGTCGAAGCCCACGCGCGCGCGGTGCGCGGCTTCCTGGGGCCGGGGCTGCCCATGCGCCGCGGCATCTTCCTGGGCGCGGCCAACGCGCTGGTTGCGCCCATGCCCCGCCTGCTGGCCGGGCTCGACGCGGTGCGTCGGGTCTTCCCCGAGCCGCGCTTTGCGGACATGTTCGCCTTTCTCGATGCCTTCAGCGGCGAACGCAAAACCGAGGCCGACTACGCGGCCCTGGCCGCGCGCGGCTTGCGACGGGTGTACATCGGCCTGGAAAGCGGCCACGGCCCGCTGCTGCGCTTCCTGCGCAAGCCCGGCGAGCCCGAGGACGCCTACCACGCGGTGCGGGCCATGAAGGCCGCGGGGCTGAGCGTGGGCATCATCATCTTGCTGGGTGCGGGGGGACGGCGCTTTGCGGCCGGCCATGTGCGCGACACCATCGCGCTGCTCAACGCCCTGCCTCTGGACCGCGACGACATTCTGTACTTCTCCGAACTGGTGCTCACGCCCGACATGCCCTACGCGCGTGAGGCCGTGCGCGCGGGCATCCGGGCCCTGACGCCGGCCGAGCAGCGCGCCCAGCAAGCGGCCATCGTCGCCGGGCTGCGCTTCGCCCCCGCCGCACGGCCGCGCATCAGCCGCTACGACATTCGCGAATTCGTCTATTGAGGCCCAACCGCCCCGGCCAAACGGTCAAAATTGCCGTCCAACCACGCCCCTGGCCGCGAAACCTTTTCTTCCATCCACCACTTGCCATAAAACCCAAGTTAAGGCACAATTGAGCCAGACAAACCCGCGTTTTGGGCCCCGGCCCGACCCGCGGCCATTCGGACTTGCTCATCGCACGGAGGTGTTCCCATGCCATACGGTTACGCCGGGCGCATTTTGCATGTGTATCTGGACGACCTGCGCACCGAAATCGAGACGCCGCCCGAGGCCTTCTACCGCAAATACATGGGCGGCAGCGCGCTGGGCGCGTACTACCTGCTCAAGCACACCCCGCCCCACGCGGACCCCTTAGGCCCCGAAAACACCCTCACCCTGGCCGTGGGCGTGGTCACCGGCGCGGCCATCTCGGGCAACAGCCGCCTGGCCGCGGTGGCCAAGTCCCCCCTCACGGGCGCGATTGGCGACTCCCAGTCTGGCGGGTTCTTCCCCGCGGAGTTGAAGTTCGCGGGCTTCGACGCCATCGTGCTGCACGGTCGCGCGGCCGAGCCGGTGTACCTGTGGGTGCACGACGGCCAGGCCGAGTTGCGCCCCGCGGGCCACTTGTGGGGCAAGACCACCGGTGAGGTGGAGGACATCCTCAAGGCCGAGTTGGGCGACCCCAAGGTGCAAATTTTGCAAACGGGCATCGCGGGCGAGAAGGGCGTGCGCTACGCGGCCCTCATCAGCATGGCCAACCGGGCCAACGGCCGCACGGGCATGGGCGCGGTCATGGCCAGCAAGAACCTCAAGGCCATCGCGGTGCGCGGCCGCGGCCGCATGCAGGTGGCCAACCCCAAGGCCCTGGCCGCCATCCAGCGTTGGGGCGCCAAGGCCTTCCCCGACTCCGATGTCTACGGCCTGGGCCTGCTGGGCACCGCGGAAATCACCCTGTCGCAATCCAAGAAGGGCGGCCTGCCCACCCGCAACTGGACCAGCGGCTGGTTCGAGGGCGCGGAGAAACTCGACGGCAAGACCATGGCCCAGACCATCCTCAAGGAACGGGACACTTGCTACGCGTGCGTGATTCGCTGCAAACGGGTTGTAGAGATTACCGACGGGCGCTACCGGGTGGACCCGCGCTACGGCGGGCCCGAATACGAAACCTTGGCCACCCTGGGCTCGTATTGCGGCGTGGACGATTTGGAGGCCGTGGCCTACGGCAATCAGTTGTGCGCCATGTATGGCCTGGACACCATCGCCACCGGCGCGACCATCGCCTGGGCTATGGATGCCTATGAGCACGGCCTGCTCACCCCCGAGCAAACCGATGGTCTGGACCTGCGCTTCGGCAACGCGGACGCGATGGTGCAACTCATCGAGAAAATCGCCAAACGCGAGGGCTTCGGGGACCTGCTGGCCGAGGGCGCGAGCCGCGCGGCCGAGCGCCTGGGCGTGGGCCAGGACCTGGTGGTGGAGGTCAAGAAGCACGCGCTGCCCGCGCACATGCCCGAGGTCAAACGCTCCCTGGGCCTGATTTACGCGGTCAACCCCTTCGGCGCGGACCATCAGTCCAGCGAGCACGACCCCTCGTACAAATACTACCCCGAGCGCATGGCCCAACTGGGGCTGACCAATCCCCAGGAACCCACGGTGCTCAACGAAGAAAAGGTGCGCTTCGCGCTCACCACCCAATACCTGTATTCCGCGCTGGACAGCGTGACCGTGTGCCAGTTCGTCTTCGGCCCGGCCTGGCACCTGTTCGATGTGCAGCAGTTGGCCGACACGGTCAGTGCCATCACGGGCTGGGATGTGGACATCCCCGAACTGCTGGAGGTCGGGGCCCGGCGGCTGAACATGATGCGCATGTTCAACGCGCGCGAAGGCTTCACCCGGGCCGACGACCGGTTGCCGCCCAAGTTGTTCCGCCCGCGCGTGGGTGGCCCCACCGACGGCGTGCACCTCACGCCCGAGGAAATCGAATGGGCCAAGGACCTGTACTACCGCCTGGCCGGCTGGGACGAGCAGGGCATCCCCACCCGGCAGCGTCTGGAAGAACTGGGGCTGGCGTGGATTTTGGAAGCCTGACTCGCGAACCCGCGAGGCACGAAGGGGGGCGCGGCCGGGCCGCGCCCCCGTCGTTTGGGAGCCCAACATGGCCGCAGCGGAATCCATCCCCCTGAGCGCCCGCGAAGTCGCCCGCCTGGCCCGGGCCTTGGGTTTCGACCTGAGCGTGCCGCAAGCCCAGGCCCTGCTGGACGGCCTGGCCGAGTATCGAGCCTGGCTGGCCGCGCTGGACGCGCAGGATTGGCCGCCCGACCTGCCGCCCGCGCGGCTGGACCGTCCGGCCTACCCCCGCCCACGGGCCCCCCGACCGCGGCGTTTGCCACCCTGGCAGCCGGTAACTCGTCTGGCGCCTCCCACCGACGACCTGGAGGTGGCCTTCGCGCCGGTGACCCACCTGGCCACCTGGCTGCGGCAGGGCGACCTCACCCCCCAAGACCTGGCCGCGCGCAGCCTGGCACGCATGGAGCGCCTCGACCCGCGGCTGCACGCGGTGGTCACCCTGACCGCGGAACGGGCCGAGCGCCAGGCCCGCGCCGCGCACGCCGCCTTGCAGCGGGGCCGCGACCGGGGCGTGCTGCACGGCATCCCGTGGGGAGCCAAGGATTTGCTGGCCGTGCCGGGTTATCCCACCACCTGGGGCACGCCGCGCTACCGTGACCGGGTGCTGCCGGTGCGCGCGGCCGCGGTGGAACGCCTGGACGCGGCCGGGGGCGTGCTGGTGGCCAAACTGGCCTTAGGGGAACTGGCCTGGGGCGACCGCTGGTTTGGCGGCCAAACCCGCACCCCGTGGGACCTCGAGGTGGGGGCCAGCGGCTCGTCGGCCGGCAGTGCGGCGGCCGTGGCCGCGGGTTTCGTCCCCTACGCGCTGGGCAGCGAGACCTGGGGCTCCATCGTGTCCCCCGCGCATCGCAACGGCGTCACCGGCCTGCGGCCCACCCTGGGCCGGGTGAGCCGCTACGGCGCCATGCCCCTGGCCTGGAGCCAGGACAAAATCGGGCCGCTGTGCCGCACGGCCTGGGATTGCGGCTGGGTGCTGGCCGCGCTGCACGGCGCCGACCCCCGAGACCCGGCCAGCGTGGAGCGCCCCTTTGCCTGGCCCCCGCGCCCCCGCCGGGATTTGACCGGCGTGCGGCTGGGTTACATCGCGCCTGAGGTCGAGGCCGCGCATACGGACAGCGCGGAAGGCCCGCACTTGCAGGCGGCTCTGGAGGTTTTCCGCGCCTTGGGCGCGCGTCTGGTGCCGCTGCGGTGGCCCGACCTGCCCACCGAGCCGTTGCGGTTCGTGCTGGAAGCCGAAGTGGGGGCTGCCTTTCGGTTGTGGCTTCGCCAGGGCTGGGACGCGACGGTGGCCAATCCCGACACCTGGCCGCCTTTGTGGCGACGGGCGCAGTTTCTGCCCGCGGTGGCCTATGTGCAGGCGCAGCGGCTGCGCACCCGCTGGCTACAGGCCGTGGACGCGCGCCTGGCGTCCGTGGACGCCATCTTCGCCCCCGCGGTGGGCGTGCCCACCCTGCTCATCACCAACCTCACGGGGCACCCGGCGGTGGCGTTTCCCGTGGGCCGGCGCGAGGACGGCCTGCCCGCGGGCGCCACGCTCATCGGTCGCCGGTTCGACGAGGCCCGGCTGCTCACCTTCGTGGACGCCTTCCAGGCCGCGACCGATTTTCACCGCCAACGCCCGCCGGGCTGGGCCTGAGGTCCTCCGCGCGACCCGCGACCACGGCGGGAGCCGCGACGGGCGGGGCTTTCCCTTACCACACCACAGGCATCCGCGCGCCTTGCAGCCATTGCCGCAGGCGGCGTTCCAACTCGGCCGGCGTGATATGGTAGAAGCACACGATTTTGCCCGCGCCTTCTTCGCCGGCCCCAATCTCCATGTCTTCCACCGGCACCTGCAAATGGCGGGCCAGATAATGCAGCAACATGTGGTTCAGGCGTTCGCCGGTGCGCAGGGTTTGCAAGTGCACGTGCAAGATGCCGTCCTCGGTCAGTGCCGCGTGGGTGGGGTATTCGGGGCGGGCCGTGAGGTAGACCAACAAGGCGGCGCCAATGTGGGCATCGTGAAAGCGGGGCGAGGTCGAAATGCGGAAGGGGGTGGACGCAAGCATGACAACCTCCGATGGGATGGGGGAGATTATCCCGGCCCGCGGTGATTATGGGGCGGTCGGCCGCGGCTCCGGGGGTCGTAGCAAGCGCTCCAGGGCCATCAAATAGGTCTGGTAAGCGTTCAAACCGGGCCCCGTCACCGCGATGTAAGTTCGCGGCCGCCGCAAGGCGAAAGTTTTATGGGTGCGTACATAACCGGCTTCCTCGAGTTTGCGCAAATGACTGCCCAAATTGCCGTCGGTCACGCCTAACATGTCGCGCAAAGTGGTGAACTCGACTTCCTGCTCAGGCCCCAACGCGTGCAACACGGTCATGATGCGCAGGCGTACCGGCTGATGAATCAAAGGGTCAAGGGCAAGGGCCACCGTTCAAGCCTCCCGGCCGCGCCGCTGGTACACTCCGCCGGCCAGCCAGGTCAACCCACCTACGACGGCCATCCACAGGTAGAACGGACGCTGGGGCAGCAGTCCAAACCCCGCCACCGTCAGCCCGGCCATCACCACGGCCCAGCGGGTGTAAAAGGGGCGGCCTACCTGCCAACCCAACACGGCATAGGCCCACAAAATCCAGAGCGCGACCACGGTGCCATCGCGATACATGCTGTGCGGGGGCCGCACCACAAACATCAACGCCATGAACAGCAAGTTCAGCGGCCAGAACGCGGGGCGGTCTTGTCGGTCGGTGCGCACGGCGCGCACCCGCCAGCCATAGCGCAGATACACTGCGGCTGTGCCCAGTCCGCCCAGGGCCCAAAGGGCCAGCCACAGCCAGGCCGCCCGGGGCCCCTCGCCCCACACGAACAAACCGCCGTAGCCGATGCTCCATATCGCGCCCCACAGCCAGAACAAATACGCCACGCCTCGATGACGCCAGTGCCGCCGGGTTCGGCGCGTCCAGGCGGCCACTTCGGCCAGACGGTGTTGCAATTCGGCAGGCGTGGCATCCTGCGGCATGAAGTTCCTCCGAAAAAGGGCAGAGCACTCTGCGCTGCAGAGTCATCCTATCAAAAACTGACCGCCCAGTCAAGTATTTAGGCATAACAAAATCGGCCCGCCAAGGCCGATTTTGCGCTTTTTGGCCGCACACCTCCTCAAATGCGGAGATGAGCCCTGCCCCGCGAGTTCGCCCGGCCTCAACCGTTGGGTCCCAACGGCAACAGCGGCTGATAAGGCGGCAGGCCCAAGGCCCGTCGCAACCGGTCTTCGATGAGCCGCAAATGGTCGGGATAGGCCACGAAGTCCAGGGCGTCCGCGTCCAGCACCAGCACGGGCGCGCCCACATCGGTGGCGAAATGGGCTTCGTAGGCCGCGTGCAACGCCTCGATGTAGGCGCGCGACATGGTCCGCTCGTAGGGGCGGTCGCGCAAAGCAATGCGGTGCATGAGGGTGTCGGGCGAGGCCCGCAAATACACAATCAGGTCGGGGCGCGGCAACTTCTCGGCCAGGGCCTCGTGCACCCGCAAATACATCGCCCACTCGTCCCCGTCCAGGGTCAAACGGGCAAAAATCGCATCTTTGGCAAAAGTGTAATCGGCCAGGATGGACCGCCCCGCCTCCAGCAAGGCCGGCACCTGGCGGGTTTGCTGCCGGTAGCGACTGAGCAAGAAGAAGATTTGCGTTTGGAACGCGTAGCGCTCCTGGTCCTCATAGAACTTGGGCAAAAAGGGGTTCTCTTCGAAGGCTTCCAGCAACAGCGCGGCCTCGAACTGGGGCTGCAACAGGCGGGCCAGGGTGGTTTTGCCCACGCCGATGACCCCTTCGATGGCCACATAGAAGGGTCGCTCCGACATATCACGCCTCCCGGGAATCAGGCCGCGAGCACGCGCGCCCAATTGCCGCCGAAAATGGCCGCCACATCGTCGGCCGAGTAGCCCCGGCGTTCCAGCACCGCAGCCAAACGGGGCAGGTCCGCGATGGTATCCACCTCGGCAGGCACGGCCTGGGCGCCAAAGCCGCCGTCGAAGTCGGTGCCCAAGGCCACATGGCGGGCATCGCCGGCCATCTGGCAAATATAGTCCACATGCGCGGCCACATGCTCCAATGTGACCGCATCTTTGGGGTCGCCGGGACGCCAATGGGGCACCAGAAAGCGATTGTAAGGCACGATGCCGATGACCGCGTCCCGTTCCAACAGGCCCCGCAACAGGCGGTCGCTCAAAAAGCGGTTGCTGGGCCGCTGCACCACGGCCTGGGGGTTGGCGTGCGAGGCGATGATGGGGCCGGGAAAGCGGTCCAGCGCCTCCAACGCCGCGGCTTCGTCCATGTGGCTCACATCCAGGATGACGCCCACCTCGGCCATGGCCCGCAACAGGTCCCGCCCTGCGGGGGTCAGCGGGCCGGGTTCGCCGGTGCCGCCGCAATAGCGGGTGCCGGCCCAGGCGGGGCCGATGACGCGCACCCCGCGCGCGGCCCACCAGGCCACCTCTTCGGGCGTGGGCTGCACGATGGCCTCGGCGCCCTCCATGAGCAACACCCACCCCACGGGCAAAGCCTCACCGGGGGCACGGGCCTGCCACGCGGCCCAATGGGCCCGAAACGCGGCCGCGTCGGGCAGCAGGCGCCAAACATCGGGGTGGGCCTCGGCCTGCTGATGATAGTACGCCAACTCGCGGGCATAGACGGCCCGCGCCTGCTCGGGCGTGTCGTAGACCAGCCGGTCCCACGGGCCGCCCTGGCGGCGCCGCGGCGCGGCGAACAGCGTGGCCAGCACCACCGCGACGCCGGCCTGCTGATATTCGGGCCAGCCCAGCAGCGTGTCGCCGTTGACCTGCGGCGCGAGGGCACCCTGGCTGCGCTCCTGGGCCCGCGTCTCGTGGGCCGAACGCCGATAATCCCGGCCAAAGGTGAGCGCGTTCCAGGCCAGGTCTTCGTGGGCGTCAATGAGCAAGGGCATGGGGAACACCTCCGGTGAGGCCGAGCGCGGTGGATTTCAGCCCGCGTGCATCAACAACGGGGCCACATCCGCGGTTGACGCCAGCAGTACGTGCGCGCCGGCCCGGCGCAATTCCCGCGGGGTGCCAAAGCCGCACAGCACCCCCGCGGTCTGCGCGCCCGCGGCCCGGCCGGCGGCCATGTCCACCGTGGTGTCGCCCACCATGAGCACGGCTTCGGGGGGCACGCCCAGCGCGGCCGCGGCCCCCAGCACGGGCTCGGGGTGCGGCTTGGTGCGAGCAAAGGTCTGCCCGCTTATCACGACTTGAAAGTACGGCCGCAGGCCCGAGGCCTCCAAAAAGCCCTCGGCCGCGGCCGCGGGGCCGGCCGAGACCACACCCAGACGGTAGCGGTCGGCCAGGGCGTCCAGCATGGCCTGCACGCCGGGCACCAGCCGGAATCCCTCGACCAGCGCGGGCTCGCGCTGCGGGAGCAGGCGCGCCACCAGGTTGTCCAGGGCCAGGCGGTCGGCCCAGGCATACAGCGTGTTGAGCGGCGTCTCCGCGACCATGACCACCGCGCGCGCAACCCGCTGCGGCCAATGCGGCCCTCCCAGCCAGGCCAAAAAGCGCAACAAACGGCTCAGGCGATGCACCACCTCGTCGTCGGTGTCGCGCAACGTACCGTCAATGTCGAACAGCACGGCCTGCACGGCCGCGGGGCGGAAGTCGGGGTGTCGCCACACCCAGCGAGGCCGGTTGCGCACGGGCTCGGCTCCTTAGCGGGTGGCCTCGAACAGGCGTTGGGCCGTGGCGCGGTCGGGCGCGATGACCCACACATGCTCGCGCGGACCGACGGTGGCGAAGAACACCGTGCCCCACTCGGTGTCTTCCCACACCCACAGGGTCGGCCCCGACGATTGCGCGGGGCCAAAGCGCTGCTCGGCATAACGCAAGAACGCGCGCGTGAATTCGTCCGCGTCGTCGGAAGTGTCCCACAC
>WGAK01000088.1 GCA_015494815.1 Anaerolineales bacterium
CCTGGAGGATGACCTGTTCGGTTTCGGCCAGGGTGAGCCGATTGCCCTCGATGCGCGTCGAGAAGTGCGTCGAACGCAGCCGGGCCTGTTGGCGCAGGCGTTCGGCCACGAGGGGCGGCAAGCGCGTGAGGCCGACGGTTGTCCGGGCCTGTTCGATGGTCTGCAAGGCGCGCAGGATGGCGGGCGTAAAGCGGACAGGGTAGAGCATGAAGGCATTGTACCACGACTTCCGACAAGTTGCCGATGAGATTCCGACAAGTTGCCGATAAATGCCCGGCCGAAGTTCACGCGTCGCCGGGCGTGGTTACGGGGAGGTAACGAGCAAGAAGCGAAGGCGAGGTTAGACATCCTCTGACCCGCAAAACCGACGCCCCGGCCTGGTGACCGGGGCGTCTACGCTGGTGGACCCGGCGGGACTTGAACCCGCGACCCCCTCAATGCCATTGAGGTGCGCTCCCAACTGCGCTACGGGCCCATTTCTCCGCAGCGCCCCCATTCTACTGCAGCCCCTGGCGGATGTCAAGACTCGCCGCCCAGGTGCAGCAATTCCAAATATGACCTACGGGTGTGGTAATCTTAGGGCATGAGGAAGTCCAAAATATTCGACCAACTGATAGAAGCGCTGCGTCGCAGCCTGATGCGTCTGCCCGAGCACCGGAAGGGGGCCAATATCCGTTACACCATCGCCGATGCAGGCCTGAGCGCCTTTGGGGTTTTCTTCACCCAATCGCGTTCGTTTCTGGCCTATCAACGGCTGATGGAAACGGCCAAAGGCAAGAGCAATGTGCACAGCCTGTTTGGGGTGGAACGTATTCCCAGCGATGCCCACATCCGCAATTTGCTGGACCCTCAGGAACCGTCCGGATTGTTCGAAGTCTTTGAAGCGGCGCTTGGGCTTCTGGAGGAACACGGCCTCTGGGACCGGTTTCGCAGTTATGAGGGGCAGATACTGGTCTCGTGCGATGGCACACAAACGATATCCTCGCAAACGATTCACTGTGCGGCGTGCAGCCAGCGGGATTTGGGGAACGGGGAAACGCTGTACGCCCATTATGCCATCCTGCCGGTGGTGGTCAAAGCGGGGGAGCCGCGGGTGGTTGTGCTGCCGCCGGAGTACCTGGTGAGGCAGGAAGGGCAAGGGAAGCAGGATAGCGAGCGGGCGGCCATCAAACGCTGGCTCAAGACCAGGGCACCCCGCTTACCCCAAGGGACATACACCCTCTTAGGTGATGATTTGTATGCCTGCCAGCCCATATGTGAGGCGATTTTGGCGGCGGGGTGGGGGTTTATCCTGGTGTGCAAGCCCGAGTCCCATGTGGCGCTGTATGAACAGGTGGCGTTTCTGGCCAGAAATGGCCTGGTGGAGGAGCAGGAAAGAAGGCACTGGAACGGGCGCTTTCACGCCGTACATCACTACCGTTGGGTGAACGGGGTGCCGTTACGCCGGGGGGAAGACGCTTTGCAGGTCAACTGGTGTGAACCGACCATCACCCGAGAAGAAGATGGAAAACGGCTCTACCACAATACTTTCATCACCCATCATACGATTACAGAAGGCAATGTGGCGGCTATCGTGCGGGATGGCCGGGCGCGCTGGAAAAGCGAAAACGAAACCAACAATGTACTCAAAACCAAAGGTTATCACCTGGAACACAACTTCGGCCATGGGCAGATGTACCTGGCGAACTTTCTACTCACCCTCAACCTCTTGGCCTTTCTGTTCCACACCTCGCTCGACCTGGCGGACGAACGCTATCATGCCTTGCGCCACAAGATAGGCACGCGGCAAGACTTCTTCCATGACCTGCGGGCCCTGCTGCGTTACCTGCTTTTTGAAGATTGGCACCACCTGATGCACTTTATGCTGGTGAGTTTGGAATTGGTCCCGGATATCTGAGCCCACGCACCAGGCGGGACTGAAGGTTGGTCGCAACAACTGCCTCCGAAGATGGGGCAGCGCTTTTGACGCGCCACGAGACCGCCCGTGAGCCGTGGGGCCCTAAAACTTTTCACCGGAGCACCCAAGATGCAACCCCCTGTCTGAAGATATTCCCCCTTTTCTTGAAGTGCCTTTCCCCTTCTTCCCCTTTCCTACCCCAAATTTGGAATTGCTGGCGATAAGGCCCAGAGGGTCATGTTTTTTGTTGACAGAGTTACAATAGAGCTTGTTAAAGTGTGTAAAGTATTTCCCCAACACGATCGTGAGTATGATGCTTGGAGGGTTAAGCGAAGAACTAAAAATCCTAAAGGCCATTCCCCTGAGGATTATAAAGATAGGGAGTTTGAAATGGTGTTCTAACCCCACGTTCAGCGGACGCGGCTACACCGCGCGTCAACGCGGGTGGCCTTTCGGCCTAAAATCATACCTCAGCCATGGCCGTGAGACCGCGACGTGCAAGCAACGACCATCCAACAAAAGGAGGAGCGGACAAATGACGGAAGGGCCCATTGCGAACACCCCTCAACAAGCCCTCATCGCCGGGATACAGCAACGCCTGCGTTTGGAGCGTCAACTCAAGGCCGGGGCAAATTGGTTCTACTGGATTGCCGGTTTGTCTTTGGTCAATTCGCTCATTTTTCTGTTCAAAGGCGGCATCACTTTCGTCATCGGGTTGGGCCTTACGCAGGTTGTAGACGGCATTGCCGGGGTCGTGGCCCGAGAACTGGGCCGCCAGGGGGGAAGCATCATACGCGCCGCCGGCCTGGCCGTCAACCTCGTCATTGCGGGCATCTTCGTGGCTTTTGGCTACCTGGGGAGAAAGGGACAGCGCTGGGCCTTCATCACCGGCATGATACTGTATGGGCTGGATATCTTCATCCTGCTCTGGGCCCGGGACATGTTTGGTATTCTGTTTCACATCATCGCTCTGGCAGGCCTCTATCGCGGTCTGCGGGCGATTGGTGAAATCGAACGCTGGGGCACCAAAGCCCAGGTAGGATGAGGGTGCCCAGGTTCCCGGGAGCAAAGGCGGGCTGTCGCGGGAAGCGGATACAGCCGCGCCGAAAAGAGGCTCTCCTGTGTCAAGAGGACTTACATTTATCTGGTCCGCCTTGCTTGCGTTGCTAATGGCGGTATGTAGCCTGCTGTTATGGCTCCTCGCGCCTGGGTTATGCGGCAACGAGATTTATCAAGAGGTTTTATCGCCAGACAACGCCTACAAAGCGGTGGTCTTTGAAAGGAACTGCGGAGCCACCACAGGCTTTTCAACGCAGGTTTCCGTCCTCAAGGCATCGGATACTTTGCCCGACAGAGCGGGTAATGTTTTCATCATGGATGGCCCCCCAGAGCAAACGAAAATCCATGTCCAATGGGAAGCCGACCGCTCCCTAAGCATTACATATTCCCCCGAATATGAGGTCTTGCGGGCCAGGGAGAGGCTGCGCGACTTCCTGACGGTCATCACCATTCGCTATCAACAGACTTCGCCCTGAAGCAGGCGACGCGTCGGCACGGCAGCGCCGGCCTGTAGCGATAGCCCGGCCCCCCGCCTCGAGCCCGCGCACGCGCCTTACGCGGCAGCCGGGCGGTTTCCCCGCCAAGGGGATGCGAGGACCATGCCCATCGAAGTGCTCGACATCACGCCGGAATACCTGCGCCATGTGCCCCACCAGCGCGAGCAGGACTACTTCGCCGCCTACCCCGCGCTGTTTCGGCACTACTACCGCTACTGGGCTACCCCCGGCGACCTGGTGCGTCTCGACGACCGCGCGGTGCGCGCCAAAACAGCCCTGGTTCGCGGCCACTTGCCCGTTTTGGAGCAAAGGCTGACCCGCAGCGGGCTGACGGACCGGGTTCTGGTGGTGCTTTTCGTGGGCGCCAACACGACCAATGGGCACGCGTTCTGGGACCAGGACCGCCGGAGTTTCGTGGTCTGGCTGCCGGTCGAAGCCTATGCCACGCCTTTGCAGGTCGCAGTCTTCGTCACCCACGAAGTGGTGCACGCGCTGCATTACACACGCCACCCCGCGTTCTTCTTCCACGAGGCGCGCGGCCGCCATCAGGTGGGCCGCCAGGTCATGACCGAGGGCCTCGCCACCTGGGGCACGCAGGCCCTCATGGACTTCGACGATGTCACGGCCCTGTGGGCCGATTATGTCACGCTGCAATTCGCCCAACGATGGTACGCGCGCTGCCGCGCCCAAGAGCGCACGCTGGCGCAACGCATCCTGGACGAATGGCACGCCAGTCCGGCCGACAACGCCTGGTTCAGCCTGTGGGATGAGCACGATGTGGCCCGCTATCGCGGGGGCTACTGCCTCGGCCTGCGCGCGCTCCAAAAAGTGGCTCGAGACTTCGACCCGGCCTGGCCCACGCTCCTGGCGCTCCCCAAATCCGCGCTGGAGGCCCGCGTCCGTCAGGCCCTCAGGGACATGGCCGCCGGCCGGGGCTAATCCCACGTGCGGCCTGCTGCTATAATAAAGGCCCCGCATCGCGGGCATTCGTCCCTGGGAGGCCGCCGTGTCCCATCCCCCTGCTTTTCACTACCGCTGCGCGCGCTGCGGGCGCACCTACCCCGGCGACCGGTTGCGCTACACCTGCCCTCACGACCAGGGCAATCTGGACATCGTGCTGGACTACGCCGCGCTGCGCGCCCGGCTGAGCCCCGACACCTTCCCCGGTGCGGGGGCCGAGCCCTCGCAGTGGCGCTACCTGCCGCTGCTGCCCATCGCCGACCCCGGCGGCCAGGGGACGCCCTTGCGCCGCGTGGGCTGGACGCCCCTCTATGCCCCGCCCCGCCTGCGCGCGGCCCTGGGTCTGCCTCATCTCGTGCTCAAGGACGAAAGCCCCAACCCCACCGCGTCCTTCAAAGACCGGGCCAGCGCGCTGGTGGTGGCCCACGCCCGCCAAACGCACGCCCAGGTGCTCATCACCGCATCCACGGGCAACGCCGGGGCCGCGCTGGCCGGGATGGCTGCCGCGGTGGGCGCCCGGGCTGTGATTCTGGCACCCCGCCGCGCGCCCGAGGCCAAAATCGCGCAACTGCTGATTTACGGCGCGCGGGTCGTGCTGGTGGACGGCACCTACGACGACGCCTTCGACCTCAGCGTACGCGCCGCGGCCGAGTTGGGCTGGTATTGCCGCAACACGGGCTACAACCCCTTCACCGCCGAGGGCAAGAAGACGGCCGGGCTGGAGATTTGGGAGCAATGCCTGCGCGACGACCCCGCGCCGCAGCGCTGGCACATCTTCGTGCCCGTGGGCGATGGCAACATCATCAGCGGCGTGTACAAAGGGCTGTGGGATTTGCAACAACTGGGCTGGCTGCCCCAACTGCCCCGGCTGCACGGCGTGCAGGCGGCCGGTTCTGCGGCCATTGCCCAGGCCTGGGCCGCGGGGCACGACACCATCCGCCCGGTGCAGGCGCGCACGCTGGCCGACAGCATCGCGGTGGACCTACCGCGCGACGGCTACCGCGCGCTGCGCGCGGTGCGGGCCACCGGCGGCCGCTATTGGGTCGTGTCCGACGACGACATCCTGGCCGCGCTGGCCATGCTGGGCCGCGCCGGCATCTTTGTCGAGCCCGCGGCCGCGGCCGCGTTCGCGGGCGTGCGCCAGGCGCGCGAGCAGGGCTACCTCACCGCCGACGACCCCGTGCTGGTGCTGCTCACAGGCAGCGGGCTGAAGGACATCGCCGCCGCGCGGCAGGCCGTCACCCCGCCGCCGGTGGTGGCCCCCGGCGACCTGGACCACTTGCGTTCGTTGCTTACGGCAACCCAAGGAGGCACGACATGAAATGGCGCATTCACCCCGAGGGACGCCCCCTGGCGTTGGGCGCGGCCCTGGCGGCCACCGCGTTGGCCGGGCTGGGCTTCAAACGCGCGGCCCAGGGCGCGGCCCTGGCCTCGCTGGCCGCGGCCTACTTCTTCCGCGACCCCGAGCGTCAGCCCCCCTGGGCCCAGGCCGCGGTGGTGTCACCGGCCGACGGCGAGGTCATCGTGGTGCGTCAGGAGCCCGAGCCCCTCTGGGTCGGCGGCCCGGCCTGGCGCATTGGCATCTTCATGAGCATCTTCGATGTGCACATCAACCGCGCGCCCATTGCCGCGCAGGTGATGCACATTCGCCACCAGCCCGGCGAGTTCGTCCCCGCCAACCGCGCGGACGCGCTGGCCCGCAACGAACGGCGCGCCTATTGCCTGCAGCGCGAAGACGGCCAACGCGCGCTGGTCATCCAGGTGGCCGGGCTGGTGGCCCGCCGCACCGTGCCCCTGGTGCAGCCCGGCGAAACCGTGACCCGCGGCCAGCGACTGGGGCTCATTCGCTTCGGCAGTCGGGTGGAAGTGTTTCTGCCCGCGGCCGCCCGACCCCTGGTGGCCCAGGGACACCGGGTGCGGGCGGGTGAGACTCCCATCGCCTGGTGGGCCTGACCCGGCCGGAGCGGAGCCATGTCCCCCAAACCCCCGGACCGCCCCCGCGAAGTGGCGCTGCTGCCCAGCCTGCTCACCACGGGCAACCTGCTGTGCGGCTATGGCGCCATTGTATTCGCCGCGCAAGGCCAGTTCGTGGCCGCGGCCGCGCTGGTGTTCCTGGGCATGGCCTTCGACATTCTGGACGGCCAGGTGGCCCGCTGGATGGGCATTGCCACCGCTTTCGGCATCGAATACGACTCGCTGGCCGATGTGGTCACCTTTGGCCTGGCCCCGTCGTTCATCCTGGTGCGCTTTGCCCTCGAGCCGCTGGCCCGCTGGGGCTGGGTGAGCGGCTTCCTCTTCGTGGTGGGCGCGGCCCTGCGGCTGGCGCGGTTCAATGTGCGCACGGGCGACGACAGCAAGACCTATTTTCGGGGCCTGCCCACCCCCGCGGCCGCGGGTACCGTGACCAGCCTGGTGCTCTTCTTGACCGGCTACCCCCTCACCTGGGCCGGGCGCCTGGCCCTGGCCGGACTCATGCCCACCCTGGCCGTGCTCATGGTCAGCGATTTGCCCTATCGGCATTTCAAGCAACGCCCCCGCGCGGTGCGGCGCGTGTCGTGGCTCATCGCCGGGTTTGCGGCGCTGCTGGCCCTGGCCGTGGCCGCGCCGCGGTGGGTGCTGCCCGGCTTGTTTGGGGGATATACCCTCTTGGGCCCGGTCACGGCTCTGATGCAACGCGTGCGCCCCCGCGGGGGCGCGTGAAGCCCGGACCGGGCGGGGTTAAGTCCGAAAAAACGGCGGGGCTAAACGATGCACTGCCTTGCGGCAACGCCCCCGCTGCGGATCTCCCCAACCCCCACCCTGGCCGCGCGTTGCGCGGCCAGGGCCGCCCCCTTCCCCTCTTAGTAAGAGGGGAAGGGGGCAAAGGAGCCGAGCGGTAGCGAGGCTCCTTGGGGGAAGGGGAGATCGGAGTCCTCGCCGAGGGGGGTACAGCGGGCACGATGGATTTTTCGGATAGGCTCTAAGGACATTCGTCCGCGGACGGCAGCGCGTCGGCCCGCGCGGCCCAGTC
>WGAK01000089.1 GCA_015494815.1 Anaerolineales bacterium
GACGCGGTGTCGCAGTTCCGCGTGGACGAGGTGGTGAGTTCCAAGCGCTTTGAGTTGCGCGACATGATTTACGAGGAGTTGCGCGACCGCCTGGCCGAGAACGGCTTGATTCTGCACGATTTTGTGCTGCGCGATATCAACTTTACCCCCGAATACGCGCAGGCCGTGGAAGAGAAGCAGATTGCCGAGCAGCGCGCGCAGCAGGCCAAGTTCCTGGTGGAGCAGAAGAAGCAAGAGGCCGAGCAACTGCGGCAGATGGCCCAGGGCGAAGCCGATGCGCAAATCATCCGGGCCAAGGGTGAGGCCGAGGCCCGCATCATCCAGGCCCAGGCCGAGGCCGAGGCCCTGCAACTCATCGCCCAGGTGTTGCGTGAAAACCCGGATTTGCTGACCTACGAGTACATTCAGAAACTCGCGCCGGGCATTCGGGTGATGCTGGTGCCCAGCGACAATCCTTATTTGCTGCCGCTGCCCGATGTGACCGCGGAGGAAGGCTCGGCCGCGCCGACCCCAACGCCGAGCCCAACGCCGACCCCCGAGAGCGGGGGTGAGTAACGCCAGGGCCCTGAGCGGAGGCGAGCATGAGCCAGAACATGACCGACCCGCCTTCGGGCAAGGCCATCCGCTTGACCGCGTATGCCAAGTGCGCGGGTTGAGCCTCGAAATTAAGCGCGGAAGCGCTGGCGCAGGTGCTGCGCCCGGTTCAGGAACAATTTCGCGACCGCGCGCCGGCCGCGTTGCTGGTGGGTCTGGACGACCCCGACGATGCCGCGGTGTGGCAGGTGGACGACCGGCGGGCGCTGGTGGTGACCACCGACTTCTTCACGCCCGTGCTGGACGACCCCTACGACTACGGCGCGGTGGCCGCTGCCAACAGCCTGTCGGATGCATACGCGATGGGCGCGCGGCCTTTCTTGGCGCTGAACATCGCGGGGCTGCCGCCGAAGTTGCCCCCCGAGGCCGCGCAGGCCATCTTTCGGGGCGGCGCGGCCAAGGCCGCGGAGGCCGGGGTGTTCATCGCCGGTGGGCATACCATCCAGGACGAGGAGCCCAAGTACGGCCTGGTGGTGCTGGCCTGGGCCGACCCGCAGCGGTTGCTCACCAAGACCGCGGTGCAGCCCGGTGACGCGCTGGTGTTGACCAAGCCCTTGGGCATCGGCTGCATCACCACCGCGCTCAAGCGCCAGAAGGCCCGCGCCGACGATGTGGCCCTGGCCACCCGCTGGATGCTGCGCTTGAACCGCGCCGCGATGGAGGCCGCGCTGGAAGCGGGTGTGCGCGCGGCCACCGATGTCACCGGCTTCAGCCTGCTGGGCCACGCCTGGGAGATGGCCGCCGCGTCGGGGGTGGGGCTGCGCCTGCGTTGGGACGACATCCCCGTGCTGCCTCCGGCCCGGGAGTACGCGCACACGCTGTTCTCCTTCGCCGGCGGCGCGTTCGACAATCGGGAGTACTTCGGCCCGCATGTGCAGTTTCACCGCGACCTGGCCGAGCCCGACCAAATGCTGTTGTTCGACCCCCAAACCAGCGGCGGCTTGCTGCTGGCCGTGCCGCCGGCGCGCTGGCCCGCGTTCCAGCAGGCGGCCGCGGCGCGCGACCTGGAGGTCTGGCGCATCGGCGAGGCCGTGCCGGGCCCGCCGCGGATTGAGGTCGTGTAAGGCCTCGAGGAGGCATCATGAACGAACGACGACCGGGCTGCCTGGTCGGCTTGCTGCAACTGGCCGCGTTGACCTGGCTGTATGACTGGCTGCAAGAACGCTTCGGCTGGGGCCGCGGCTGCTCGTGCACGGGGTTGGGGTGCGGGTGCCTGCTGTTGCTGCTGTTCCTGGCCCTGGCGTGTTCCATCGTGTGGGGCACCGACTGGACCCGGCTGGCCGGCCTGGTCTTGGGCTGGGGCACATAGTCGCACCATGCCGGGAGAGCGCGTATGGACTGGCTGACCCCCGATGTGGCGTATGTGCTGCTGGCCGCGGCCATCGTGTTGACCGCGCTGGCTGCGGTCACCCCCGGCACGGGTGTGCTCGAAGTCGCCGCGTTCGTGGCCTTGGGGTGGACCGCGTACGCGCTTTGGATGCTGCCCTTCAACCCGTGGGCGCTGGTGGTGCTGGCCGTGGGCCTGGCGGCCTTCGTGCAGGCCGTGCGCAAACCGCGGGCCTGGGGCTGGCTGCTGGCCGCGGGGCTGGCCTTCGTGGTGGGCTCCATCTTCCTCTTCCGCGCGGAGCGAGGCTGGCTGGCCGTGCACCCGGCCCTGGCCGTGGTGGTGTCGGGGTTCGTGGGCGGTTTCTTCTGGCTGGTGATACGGAAGACCTTAGAGGCCATGCAGCGCCCCCCGGCCCAAGACCTGGATGCGCTGATCGGCCTGGAGGGCGAGGCGCGCACCCCCGTGCACCACGAGGGCACGGTATATGTGGACGGGGAGTTGTGGAGCGCTCGGAGCCGTTGCCCCATCCCCGCGGGGCATCCGATACGGGTGGTGGGGCGTGAGGGGCTGGTGCTGTTGGTGGAACCGTTGCCTGAGGCCGAGGTGCCGTGCTGAAGTCCGGCCTGGCCTTCGCTTTTCCAGGAGGTGTTGCGATGCTATTCGCTCCTTTCGCACAAGCAGGCGCCGGGGCTTTTGCCCTGTGCCTGGTCTCGATTCTGGCGCTGTTTTTGCTGATTGCTTTGGCCCAGGCCATTCGCATCGTGCCCGAATACCAGCGCCTGGTGGTCATGCGCTTTGGTCGCGTCCTGGGGTCCAAAGGCCCGGGGCTGGTCTTCCTCATCCCCTTCGTTGACAAGCCCATCCGGGTGGACTTGCGTGAGCGGGTGCGCGAAGTGCCGCACCAGACCTGCATCACCAAGGACAACGCGGCCATCGCGGTGGACTTCGTGTGGTATTACAAGGTGTTGGACCCGGTAGCCAGCGTGGTCAAGGTGGAGAACTTCGAAGAATCCGCGGGCAACATGGCCACCACCACCCTGCGCGCGGTCATCGGCGGCATTTTGCTGGACGATGTGCTTTCGCAGCGGGAATACATCAACAACATGCTGCGCACCCGCCTGGACGAAGTCACCGAACGCTGGGGCGTGAAGGTGACCAATGTAGAAATCCGCGAAATCGTGCCCCCGCGTGAGATTCAAGAGGCCATGAACCGCCAGATGTCGGCCGAGCGCAACCGTCGGGCCCAGGTCACCGAGTCGCTGGGCAAGAAGGAAGCCGCCATCAATGTGGCCGAGGGCGAGAAGCAGGCGGCCATCCTCAAAGCCGAGGGCGACAAGCAGGCCGCGATTTTGCGGGCCCAGGCCGAACGCGAAGCCCAACTGCTGCGGGCCGAAGGTTTCGCATTGGCGTTGGAAAAGATTTTCGGCGTGGCCAAAGACCTGGACCCCAAGACCATGACCTTGCAATACTTCGAGACCCTCAAGGCCCTGGGGCAGAGCGACGCCACCAAGATGGTCTTCCCGATGGAGTTTACCGACCTGCTGCGTTCGTTCACGGCCTTGCGCAAAGGCGATTCGGACGCCGCCTGAGCCCGACCCAACCCCTGTTGGCGCGGGACGGTGCCCCGCCGTCCCGCGCCGCGGGGGAAACGACAACGGCGCTGCCGGGAACGACAGCGCCGTCGCGAGGCTGGGGGCGGAGGACTCGAACCTCCACTAACGGGGCCAGAACCCGTCGTCCTGCCGATTAGACGAGCCCCCAACGATGACCAGTGCCCCCGCCGCGATTCGAACGCGGGTCTCTGGCTCCGGAGGCCAGCGCTCTATCCCCTGAGCTACGGGGGCCTGGGCGCTCCCTATTGTAGCAAAAGACGGTGGCTTTGACAAGGCGAAGAAAGATGCAGATTGCCGCTGGCCTATAGGCGCAAGGCGATATGTTCTGTGGGTAGGAGGGTTTCCTCTGCTGCTGTCACGAGGAGGAGCGTATGCAAACCCAAACCGCCGTTCAGTTCCAACAAGTCACCTATCGGTATCCGCGTTCTGCGCGGCCCGCGTTACGGGGGGCCACGGTGAGCATCCCCCGGGGCGGGGTGTTCGGCCTGCTGGGGCCCAACGGCGCGGGCAAGACCACCTTCCTGCGCCTGCTCACCGCGCTGCTGCCGCCCACCGCGGGGCGGGTGCGGGTCTTGGGCCTCGACACCACCCGCGCACCCCTGCAGGTGCGGCGGCAAATCGGCTATGTGCCGCAGGAATACGCCCTGTATCCCCAACTCACGGGCTGGGAGTTCCTGCACTACATGGCCCTGCTCGCGGGTCTGGACGAACCGGCCGCGCGGGCCGACGAACTGCTGGCCTGGGCCGGTTTGCGCCCGGCCGCGCGCCGCAAAATCCGCACCTACTCCGGCGGGATGAAGCAGCGCCTCGCGGTGGCCCAGGCCCTGTTGGGCCAACCCCCGCTGCTGGTGCTGGACGAGCCCACCACAGGGCTGGACCCCGAGGAGCGCCTGCGCTTCAAGGACTGGATTCTGGAATACGCGCAGGAGCACACCGTGGTGCTTTCCTCGCACCTGGTGGAGGATGTGGCCTTGCTGTGCGACCGGGTGGCCGTGTTGCGGGAAGGCGAGGTGCGCTATCAGGGTCCCGTGAGCGGCCTGCTCCGGTTGGCCGAGGGCAAGGTCTGGGGCGTGGTGCTGCCGCGTACCGCGCGGCAGATTGGCGGAAAGGGGGTGCTGCCGGTGCGCACCCGGGTGCTGGAAGACGGCTCCGGGCGGGTGGAGGTGCGCTTCTTGTGGCTCGGCGCGGGGGCGCCGCCCATCGCCGATGCCCAACCCGCGGCCCCGCGGCTGGAAGACGCCTATGTGTATGTGCAGCGCGGCGCCGAGGTGCGGGAGGGGCGGCCATGAAGACGGGCTGGCGCACTTTCCGCGCGGTGCTGCGCTACGAACTCCGCCAGGGGTGGCGCTCGCCCCTCTGGTGGCTCCTGGCGTTGAATTTTGCCCTGCCCGCGGTATTGATCAGTCCTTCCCCATCCATGCCGTGGGTGGCCTTGCCAGCGCAGTTGCTGTCGCCGTTGGAGACCGTCCTTCCGACGGGTCTGCTGCTCTTTCTGGCCTGGGTGCCTTTGTTGGAGCGGGAGTCACGGGGTGAGGGGTATGCCATGTTTTGGATGCGCAGCGGCCCGGGGGGCTGGGTTTGGCTGGGCAAGGTGGCCGCCGGCCTCACCCTCACCGCGCTGGCGCTGCTTCCTGCACTGCTGTACGTGCTCGCCGTGTCGGTGCCCCGCTACGGCGCGCTGGCCGTGCGCTACGCAGGGGCGTGGCTGGCGCTGTTCGGCGTTTCGGTGTTGGCGGTCTTCGTCGCTCTCACCTTGCTGCTGCATCTCCTTGTGCCTCAACCCGCGTTCCGGCGGGCGGTGGCCGTGGGGCTGGGCCTGGTCATTGTGTTCACCCACGACCTGCAAGACACTACCCGCCTGCTTGCACCGATGGGCCACTTCCCTTTTTCGCCGGTCACCGGATTTGCGCCTTTTCAGCGACTGCTGCTGTGGCAGCGGCTGACCTGGACCTTGCTGGCGGGCGGGGTGGCGTTGCTGGTCGTGGCCGCGCTGGCGCGTCGGCTTCCCCGCGTGGTGGATGCCGCGGAGCGGCGCTGGTCGCGCGTGGCGGCCGCGGCCGGCGTCGCCTTGTGGCTGGCCTCGGCCGCGGCGGGTGTCCTCTTCCACACGACCCAGGCCCGGCGCTTCGTGCCCGGTGCGCCCACCCCCGCGGCAGCGCCCCTGGCCGCGGCCTGCCCGTCCCACTATCGGCTGGATGTGACCTTCGACCTGCGCGCTCTGCGCCTGCACGGCACGGCCACGGCCCAGGGCGAATGGCCTGCCCCGCGGCTGCACGATGGGCTGGCAGTGACCGACCGGCAGCCGGGAAGCCTGACCTACGGCGGCAGCCCCCGCTGGCAGAAAACCCTGTTTTGGTGCCCCATCTGCCTGCGCGATATGGCGTTGATGCAACAGCGGCGCTTTGCCCCTTATGAGCAGGGCTGGCTGTGGGTGGAAGGGCATCTGTTCTTGCTCCCTCGCGGGGACTGGCACCCCTACCCCGGTTGCCCGGTGGAGCACTTGACGGTGCGCTTGCAGGGCCTGCCCTGCCCCGACGGCGAATGCCTGGCGCACAACGCGGATGAGGCGAACGCCCAGGCCGGGGACTGGCGGTTAGTGTGGTCCCGCGGCGCGGCTGCAGGGCCGCTGGTGGTCCTGGGCCGTGCGTATCGGCCTTGGGAGGTCGGTGAGCGGCGCTTTTTGGTGCCGCACTTCCTCTATTCGCCGGCCGAGCAGGAGGAGGTGGTCGGCGCCTGGGCGTCGGTGTTGGAGCGCATGGCGCAGGTGGGGCTGGATGGCGACGCGGTGCGCGCCGTGGCGGTGGCCGACCGCTTGCGCTACCCCCGCTGGGGGGAAGGCGTGCTGCTGGTGCCTGTGGAAATGGTCACGGCGCGGGGCCGGGCCCGTAATGTGGAAGTGTATCGTCATGTCAGCGCCCTGTACGCGTTGCTCGGCTGGTGGTGCGCGGACCAGGGGGACGCGTGCCTTCAGGCCCTCCCCGAGGTGCTGGCGCGGGCCACCAGGGAAGCGCGCCTCCCGGTCGGTGCGTCCCTGGACGACCCTGATGCATTGGCGCAGGCCCTGAGCCAACAAGAGGAGGTGACCCCGCCCATGACCCTGCTGAGCCTGTGGGATTACGCGGCCCTGCGGCTGCACGCCCCCCAGGCGCCGTGGGACATGGCCGTCAGCGGCGGCGATGTGCTTTCCGGGACGGTGGGCACCGGGCGCTCCGTGCGCAGCGTGCAATATCTGGACGC
>WGAK01000090.1 GCA_015494815.1 Anaerolineales bacterium
CCCTACTCCAACGCAAACCCCCGCCTGGCATCCCCCTGCCACTCTGGAGGAGGCGTTGACCATGCTGCACGACGCGCTGCAGCGGCGTGATGCGGAGCAACTCGCGCGCCTCATGCTCGACCCGGTTTCTACCGGCGCTTACGCCACAGAGTATTTCTGGCATGCGGGTGCGGCGGCCATCGCAGCCGACCTTCTTCGGGGCGTCAAGGAGCAATCGGGAACGTGCTATATCTTCTACCGGGGGGACGAAGGAGACGCTCGGCTGGTGTTGGGCGGCTTCGATTTCCCTGAGGGAACGCCGCTCCCCGCTTTTCGGCTGAATGATGGAAGGGATTTCCATCAAGTGTCCTTTGATTTCGAAGCCGAGCCTCCTTTTCGGATTACGAATGTCATGCTGATACCCTCTTGGGACTTGAGAGAACCGGGGACGTGCGAGGAGCCTGCGGCGAGGATTTTTGGGCTGCCCGATAGCAGGCCCTGAGAGCCTGCCCCAACTCTCCTCTGCCGAGGCTTGAAGTGGGGAAGTACGCTTATGTGTCGTTTACGCCGCCCTCGGCCAACCGCGTGCGGCAGGAACCTTCCCGTAGTGGGGATGTCGTGGGTTGGGCGTAACCGGGTAAAGCGCTGAAGGTGCTGGATGGGCCCGTTTGTCAGGACGGCTGGAATTGGTGGAAGGTTCAGGTGGTGGGCACCAGCATCGTCGGATGGAGCGCCGAAGGCGACGGCGGTGAGTATTGGCTACTGCCTTGCCAGAACCTGGACGCGTGCCCTTAAACGGGCACGCTCGAATGGCGAGGGTCGCACCCTTCCATGAATCATCTTACCTACAGGAGCATGTATGGCCTCTTTGCAACAAGCATCGAACCGGCTGACGCTTTCGGTCATCGTGCCCGTGTACAACGAAAAGGACACCGTGGCCGAAGTGTTGCGCCGGGTGGCGGCCACGGGCTTGCCCCATGAAATCATCGTGGTAGACGACGGCTCGACCGACGGCACGCGCACGGTCCTGCAACGCCTGCAGGACGAGGGGCTCATCCCCGGCCTCAAGGTGGTGTTCCACGAACGCAACCAGGGCAAAGGCGCGGCCGTGCGCACGGGCTTTCAGCACGCGACCGGCGAAGTGCTGCTGATTCAGGACGCGGACCTGGAGTACGACCCCGAGCATTACCCGCTGTTGCTGGAGCCCATTCGCAAAGGCCTGGCCGATGTGGTGTACGGCTCCCGCTTTTTGGGCGCCCCCCGGCGGCCCATTTTGTTTTGGAACATGGTCGCCAACAAGATTCTCACCCTGGTCACCAACATCCTGTACAACACCATCCTCTCGGACATGGAAACCGGCTACAAGGTGTTTCGCCGCGAGGTCATCGAGCACATGCCCTTGCACGCGCGCGGCTTTGAGTTCGAGCCCGAATTCACGGCCAAGGTGCTCAAGCGGGGCTATCGCATCTTCGAAGTGCCCATTGCCTTCAACCCGCGTGATTACACCGAGGGGAAGAAGATTAAGGCCCGGGATGGTTTCGTGGCCTTGTGGACGCTGCTCAAGTATCGTTTCGTGGACTAAGGAGGTTGGGCCATGCAGGTGGTGACCACATTGGACGAATTGCGGCGGGCCCGCGCCGCGTTGCCCGCGACCCTGGGTTTTGTGCCCACCATGGGCTATTTGCACGCCGGGCACCTGGCGCTGGTGGACTGCGCCCGGCGCGAAAATCCCGCGGTCGCGGTGAGCATCTTCGTCAATCCGACTCAGTTCGGCCCCAACGAAGACCTGGCCCGCTACCCGCGCGACCTGGACCGCGATTTGCGGCTGTTGCGGGAGGCGGGCGTGGATTTGGTGTGGACGCCCACGCCCGAGGTCATGTATCCCCCCGGCTATCAGACCTGGGTGGAGGTGAGCGACCTGACCCGCCCGCTGGAAGGCGCGCGGCGGCCCGGCCACTTTCGCGGGGTGACCACCGTGGTCACCAAGTTGTTCGCGGGGGTGCAGCCCCGGCGGGCGTATTTCGGCCAAAAAGACGCCCAGCAGGCGCGGGTCATTCAGCAGATGACCCGGGACCTCAACCTGCCCATCGAGATTGTGGTGTGCCCCACCGTGCGGGAGCCGGATGGGCTGGCCATGTCCAGCCGCAACACCTACCTCACGCCCGAACAGCGCCGCGCGGCCACGGTGCTGTATCGGGCCTTGCAGGCCGCGCAGGCCGAATACGACGCGGGGCGGCGGGACGCGGCGCATTTGCGCGCCACCATGCAGGCCGTGCTCGATGCGGAACCGCTGGCCCGGCCCCAGTATGTGTCGTGCGCCGACCCCGACACGCTGCAAGAACTGGACGGCCCCGTGGACAAAGCCCTGCTCTCGATGGCCGTCTTCGTGGGCGAGACGCGGCTGATTGACAACCTGCTGCTGGGCTATCCCGGCGGCGTGTATCCGCGCTATGTGCCCCCGGGCCTCGACTGAGAGGGCGGGGATGGAGCCGCAGGTCCGGCAGCGCCTGCACGCCCTCAACGCCGCCTTCTATCGCACCTTCGGCCTGGCCTATGCCCAAACCCGCGGGCGGGTTCAGCCGGGCGTCGCGCGGCTGTTGGCCCAGATTCCGCCCGCCGCGCGGGTGCTGGACGCGGGGTGTGGGCACGGGTTGGTGGCGCGGCATCTGGCCGCGCGCGGCTTTCACGGCGCGTATGTGGGGCTGGAGGCCAGCCCCGTGCTGTTGGCGCAGGCCCGGCAGCAGGCCCCGCGAGGCGTGCAGGCGTGTTTCGCGGCCGGTGACCTGACCGCGAGCACCTGGCCGGCCGCCGCGGCAGGGCCGTTCGATGTGCTGCTGGCCTTCGCGGTGCTGCACCACGTGCCCGGCCGCGCCGCACGGCGGGCGGTGCTGCAACGTTTGCGGCAGCGGGCCGCGGGGCCCACGGCCTGGCTGGCCGTGTCGGTGTGGCAGTTTTGGCGCAGCCCCCGCCTGCGCGCGCGGGTGCAACCCTGGTCGCAGGTGGGCTTGCAGCCCGCGCAAGTCGAGCCGGGCGATTTCTTGTTGGACTGGCGGCATGGCGGCCGGGGGCTGCGGTATGTGCATCTGTACACCCCGGCCGAGTTGGCCGCGGATTTGGCCGCCGCGGGCTGGGATGTGCGGACCATGTTCCTGGCCGACGGCGAGGGCGGCCGCTTGGGGTTGTATGCCGTGGCCCGGCCGATGCCGCCTTCAGACTGCGTATAGCCACTATCTCACGGCCCCCCGGGCCGGGGAGGGTTTCATGTTGTCGTTGGCACCGCGCACGCGGGCCTTGTTGCTGCTGCTGGGCGCCATCGTCGCGGAGGTGGCCGCGACCAGCGCGTTGAAGGTGCTCTCACGGGCCCGGTGGTGGCCCTGGGTGTTGGTGGTGGGGGGCTACGGCCTCTCGTTCTACCTGTTGACCCTGGTGTTGCAGACCCTGCCGCTGGGCGTGGCTTATGCCATCTGGAGCGGGGTGGGCACGCTGCTCATCACCCTGGTGGGGGTGTGGCTCTATCACGACCGGTTGGACGGCCCCGCATGGGCGGGCATTGTCCTCGTTGTGGTGGGCGTGGTGCTGGTGCACCTGTTCTCCCACTCGGCCGCGGGGGAACCTTAGGCCGCGGCCCGGCGGGCGCGTGCGTCCAGCGCCCACACCCCTTGCGGCGTGACGCGCACGGGGTTGAGGTCCAGTTCGGCCAGGTCGGGATGCCCGGCCAGCAACGCGGCCACCCGCGCCACCAGGTCCCGCAGCCCCGCGGGGTCCACCGCGGGCTGCTGGCGAAAGCCGCGCAAGCGCCGACCCACCTGGGTTTCGGCCAGCAGGGCCTGCCAGTCGGGCTCGGTGAGGGGGGCCAGGGCAAAGGCCACATCGCCCAGCAATTCGGCTTCGACCCCGCCGCTGCCTAACATGACCACCGGGCCCAGGCCCGCGGTTTGCAGGCCGCCCACGATGACCTCGTGCCCCGCGGGGGCCAGGGCCTGCACCACCACGCCCCGCCAGGACGCGCCAAAGTCCCGCTGCCAGGCTTCCACCGCGGCGCGCACCGCCGCGGCGTCGCGCAGCCCCACCCGCACGCCTCCGACTTCGCTCTTGTGCACCACATCCTGGGCCCAGACCTTGAGCACCACGGGGTAGCCCAGCCGGTCGGCCACGCGGGCGGCTTCGTCGGCCGTGGTGGCATAGCCTTCGGCCACCCGGGGGATGCCGTAAGCGTCGAGCAACGCGGCCACCTGGGGCGGTGTGAGCCACTGGCCGGGCGGCACCTGCGCCAGCACGTCCGCGGCCCGGTCGGCGCGCACGGGGCCGACCGCGAACGGCCGCGCCTGGGCCGCCGCCTGCCGGGAGGGATGCGCGGCCAGCGCGGCCAGGGCCGCAGCCGCGTCTTCGGGGAAGGGATAGACCGGCAGGCCCGCGGCCCGGAAGTGGGCCTCGGCTTCGGGCGTCAGGCGGCCGCCCATCAAGGCCACCACCACGGGCTTGGCGCTGCCCTGGGCCACCGGTATCACCGCGCGGGCCACCGCGCCCGCGCTGAAGCCCGGCGGCGGCGGCAGGATGAGCAGCACCGCGTCCACCTCGGGGGCCCGGAGCAGCACTTCCAGGCTGCGCGCGTAGTGTTCGGGCGATGCCGAAGCCAGCATGTCCA
>WGAK01000091.1 GCA_015494815.1 Anaerolineales bacterium
CTGCTGCTGGCCCGGGGTTGGACCTTGGCCGTGGCCGAATCGTGCACCGCGGGCCTGCTGGGCTACCGCATCACCCGGGTGGCCGGTTCCTCGGCCTACTTCGTGGGCGGCATCATCGCCTATGCCAACGCGGTCAAGATGCAGGTGCTGGACGTGCCGGCCGCGGTGCTGGCGCGCCACGGCGCGGTGAGCGAGCCGGTGGTGCGCTACATGGCCCAGGGCGCGCGGCGGCGCACCGCCGCGCAGGTGGCTCTGAGCATCAGCGGCATCGCGGGGCCCGGGGGTGGCACCCCGCTCAAGCCCGTGGGCACGGTGTGGTTTGGCCTGGCCACCCCCGCGGGCGTGACGGCCCGCCGGGTGCACTTCCCCCACGGCCGCGAAGGCAACCGGCAGGCCGCGGCCCGTTTCGCGCTCGCGTGGCTGGCCGAGACGCTGGGCGGATAGCCCCGGCGGCCTCAGCCCCAGGGGCGCTTCCACCCGCCGACGCGCTTCCACAGCGAAGCCGCGCCGCCCGGCTGGCGGATGATTTGCGCGGCCTCTTGCGCCTGCTTGTGCGCCACCAGGGTGGCCAGCAGCGCGGCCACCGGGGCCAGGTCTTCACGCAGCACCATCGCGTCCGCGTCTTCCATCGAGAAACGCTCTTCCACGAACCGGGTATCGAACTGCCCGGCCATGAAACGGTGCTGCTCCAACAGGTTCTGGTGGAAGGGGATGTTGGTGCGCACGCCCAAAATCTTGTATTCTTCCAGCGCCCGGCGCAGGCGCAGGGTGGCGTGGGCGCGGGTTTCGCCCCATACGATGAGTTTGGAAATCAGCGAGTCGTAGTAAGGCGTGATTTCGAAGCCCGCGAACACGCCCGTGTCCACCCGCACGCCGGGCCCGGTGGGCACCGCGTGGTACAAAATGGTGCCCGTGGAAGGCAGGAAGTCGTTGTAGGGGTCTTCCGCGTTGATGCGGCTCTCGATGGCCCAGCCCTTGATTTTGATGTCCGACTGCCTGTAGCGCAACTGCCGCCCGCGAGCAATGCGCAACTGCTCTTTGACGATGTCCACGCCGGTCACGGCCTCGGTCACGGGGTGCTCCACCTGGATGCGGGTGTTCATCTCCAGGAAGTAGAAGTTCTTGTCCCGGTCCATGAGGAACTCCACCGTGCCCGCATTGATATAATTCACCGCGGCTGCGGCCCGCACGGCCACCGCGCCCAGGCGTTGGCGCAGGTCTTCGTCGGTGTCCACGAAAGGCGAAGGGGCCTCTTCGAGCAACTTCTGGTGGCGGCGCTGGATGGAGCACTCCCGCTCGCCCAAATGGATGATGTTGCCGTAGGCGTCGGCCAGGATTTGCACCTCGATGTGCCGCGCGCCCTCAATCATCTTCTCCAGATACACGCGCGCGTCGCCGAACGCGGCCTGCGCCTCTTGCCGGGCCAGGCGCAGGGCCGCGGGCATTTCGTCGGGTGAGCGCACGATGCGCATCCCCTTGCCGCCGCCGCCCGCCGCGGCTTTAATCATCAGGGGGAAGCCGATTTGCGGGGCCAGGGCCAGCAGGTCGTCGTCGCGCAGGTCGGCCTCGGCCTCGGTGCCGGGCACCACGGGCACCCCCGCGGCCTTCATGCGGCGGCGGGCCTCGACCTTGTCACCCATGGCCGCGATGGCGTCGGGCTTGGGGCCGATGAAGGTCAGCCCCGCGTCCTCGACCATGGCCGCAAAGGCCGCGTTCTCGGCCAGGAAGCCATAGCCCGGATGAATGGCCTCTGCGCCGCTTTGTCGCGCGATGTCAATGATTTTCTCCATGCGCAAATACGACTCACTGGCCGGCGACGGCCCCAGGTGATAGGCTTCGTCCGCGTAACGCACATGCAAGGCCCGCCGGTCCGCGTCCGAGAACACGGCCACGGTCTTCAGGCCCAGTTCGCGGCAGGCGCGCAACACCCGAACCGCAATTTCACCGCGATTGGCGATGAGCACTTTCGTGAAGGGGGGCATGGGGGTTCTCCTGTCGGGTCACAGCGGGATGTTGCCGTGCTTCTTGGGCGGGTTCTGGTCCCGTTTGTTGGCCAGCATTTGCAGCGCGTTGATGAGCCGCGGGCGGGTCTCGCGGGGCTCGATGACATCGTCAATGTAGCCGCGGGCCGCGGCCCGATAGGGGTGCGCGAATTCCGCGCGGTACATGGCCACCAGTTCCTTTTTCTTCGCGTCGGGGTCGTCGGCCGCGGCCAGCTCCCGCCGAAAGATGATATTCACCGCACCGTCGGGCCCCATGACCGCGATTTCCGCGGTGGGCCAGGCCAGGTTGAGGTCGCCGCGGATGTGCTTGCTGCTCATCACATCGTACGCGCCGCCATAGGCCTTGCGGGTGATGACGGTGAGTTTGGGCACCGTGGCCTCGCAATACGCATACAGCAACTTGGCCCCCGCGCGGATGATGCCGCCGTGCTCCTGCGCGGTGCCCGGCATGAAGCCCGGCACATCCACGAAGGTCACCACGGGGATGTTGAACGCGTCGCAGAAGCGAATGAAGCGGGCGGCCTTTTCCGACGCGTGGATGTCCAGCACACCGGCCAGCACCGCGGGCTGGTTGGCCACGATGCCCACGCTGTAGCCGCCCAGACGCGCGAAACCCACCACGATGTTGGGCGCAAACTGCTCGTGAATCTCGAAGAACTCGCCGTTGTCCACCACCCGCGTGATGACCTCCCGAATGTCGTACGGCTTGGACGGGTCGTGGGGCACGATGCGGTCCAGGGTGGGGTCTTGCCGCAAGGGGCCGTCGCCGGTGTTGACGAAGGGCGGGTCTTCCATGTTGTTCTGGGGGAAGTAACCGAGCAGTTTGCGGGCCAGGTACAGCACATCGGCCTCGGTGTCGGCCACCACATGGGCCACGCCCGACTTGGCCGCGTGCACGTCCGCACCGCCCAGTTCCTCGAAAGACACCTCCTCGTGGGTCACGGCCTTGACCACCTGGGGGCCGGTGACGAACATGTACGACGAGCCCCGCACCATGAAGATGAAGTCGGTGAGGGCGGGCGAATAAACCGCACCGCCCGCGCTGGGGCCCATGATGAGGCTGATTTGGGGGATGACCCCTGAGGCCAGGGTGTTGCGCAAGAAGATGTCGGCATACCCGCCCAGGGAATCCACGCCTTCTTGCACGCGCGCGCCGCCCGAATCGTTGATGCCGATGACCGGCGCGCCGTTCTTGAGGGCCATGTCCAGAATCTTGACGATTTTGGCCGCGTGGGCCTCGCCCAGGCTGCCGCCCATGACGGTGAAGTCTTGCGAGAACACAAAGACCAGTCGGCCGTCAATGGTGCCCCAGCCGGTGACCACGCCATCGCCCAGATACTTGCGCTTCTCCAGGCCGAAGCCCGTGGCCCGGTGGGTGACGAACATGTCAATCTCGCGGAAGGAACCCTTGTCCAGGAGCAAATCCAGGCGCTCGCGGGCGGTCAATTTGCCTTGCTGGCGCCGTTTCTCCAGGCGCTCGGGGCCGCCGCCCTGCAGGGCCTGGGCCCGCAGTTCCCGCAAGCGTTGAATTTTGGGGTCTACTTCGCTCATGATGCCTCCTTGAGGGGTTCGATTGTCGTGAAGTCGTGTTCCGGTTCCGCCTCACCGGGCGCGTCGCACAGCGCGTCCTCGCTGCCATACACGAACAGCCACCACAGCAGCACGCCCAACACCGTCCAGCCCAGGTCGAAAGGCCACCGCGGCCGGGCGAACACGGGGGTGCTCAGCACCTGGCGCTCGATGACGCGCCACACGCCATACGCCAGGCCCAGCCACGGACCTACTCGCGCGGCTCGCGGATCGCGGTCCATCCAGCGCACCAGCCACCACGCGCCGACCAGCAGCACCCCCACACTGGGGAACACCAGCATGCCCACCGGGACGCGGCCCGGCCACAAAGTCCACACATCCTCCGCGTGCAGCCGCGCCAGCAAAATCAGCCGCTGCGCGTGCCGAAAGAGCACCCACAACGCCCAAAGGCCCGTCCCGGCCCAGACCTGACCGGACGGCGACCACCAGCCCGGAGCGCCCTCGTCGCAGGGGGTCATCCTTCCAGGCTCTCCCGCAAGTAGTAGCGCCGGCTGGGGTGCCGCAGTTTGCGCAACGCCCGCGATTCGATTTGCCGAATGCGTTCGCGGGTCACATTGAAGCGCTTGCCGACCTCCTCCAAGGTGTACACTTTGCCGTCCAGCAGGCCAAAGCGCAATTCGATGACTTCGCGCTCCCGGTCGGTCAGCACGGCCAGCGCGTTGCGAATCTGCTCGCGCAGGGCCTCCTGCCAGGTGTACTCGCTGGGGTGCAGGGTCTGCTTGTCCTCGATGAAATCGGCCAACTGGCTCTCCGCGTCCGAGCCCACGGGGCTTTCGAGGGACAGGGGCTCTTCGGCAATGCGCAAGATTTGCCGCACCTTCTCCACGGCCTGGCGCAAACGCTGGCGGTCGCGGGGCAAGAGCGGCCGCCCGCGCTGCCACGCCCGACGGATGCGCTCCGCGGTTTCGGCATCCACATAGCCGCCTTCGACGGCCAACTCCTCGGGGGTGGGGTCGCGGCCCAGACGCTGGACCAACTGCTGACGCACCCGATTCAACTTCTGGTAATTCTCCATCAGGTGCACAGGCACCCGAATGGTCCGCGATTGGTCTGCGATGGCGCGCGAAACCGCCTGCCGAATCCACCAGGTGGCATAAGTGCTGAACTTGAAGCCCCGGGCCGGGTCGAATTTCTCCACCGCACGCAGCAGGCCCAGGTTGCCCTCTTGAATCAGGTCCAGAAAGGGCACGCCCTGGTTGGTGTATCGCTTGGCCACGCTGACCACCAGGCGCAGGTTGGCCCGAATGAGCGTCTCGCGGGCGGCCTGGGCCCAACGGGCCAGGTCCTGCCGGTGGGCGCGCAGGGCATGGTCGTCGGGCAGCAGGCGCAGGAACCCGCGCGGGCTGGGCCAGGCGCGCCGACGCTTCCAGCGGCGGGCCAGGCCCTGGCGGGTGACCGGGGGCATGATGTACAGGCCCAGCAACACTTCGAAGGCCGCGCGGGCGAACGCGTCCCAGGTCGGGTCTTTGCCCCACGGCCCCTGATGCAAGAACGCGTGCAAGTACGAGCGGGCCTGTGCGTCGCGCCACTGCCGGGGGATGGCGTCGGCTTCGTGCAGCAACGCCAGCCCGTCGGGCCGCGGATAGCCGTAGCGGGCCACCGCGTCCTCGATGCGCTGCCAGGCTTCCAGCAGGGCTTCGTACACGGCCCGAAAACGGGCCTTCCACGCCGAGGCCCCCTTGCGCACGCGCGGCGGGTCTTCGTCCAGGCGGCGCAGGCGCCGCTCGGCCTCAATCATCACCGAGAGCCAGAATTCTTGCACCGCGGAGAGCAATTCTTGCTGGCCGATTTCGCGCAAATACAAATGCACCGGGTCGGTGCCCACATCGTCCGCGGGGTCTTGGTCCAGGCCCAGGGCCTCGATGTCTTCCAGGTCCCGGGCCGTGGGTTGCAGGTCCGCCTCGGGGACATCCCACAGACGGGCCGTCTCGTCCGTCATAAGGCCTCCTCGGTCGTGCACTTGGCCGAGTGCTCTGCGGCGTCTATCTTCTTTAACACCGCCTGCACTCGTTGGATAGCCTGCAGGAGTTCGCCCTGTTCGTCGGGCGGCACGCGGCCCACCCGGCCGGACCACTGCACCAGCGCCTGTTTGTGGACCGCGCGGCGCGCGCGCAGCACCAGCAGCAGGGCCTCGCGAGCCCGCCGCGGGAGGGGATACGCGGCCAGGTCTTCGGCGGCCTGGCGGCAGCGCGCCATGACCGCGTGCAAAGCCGCGTCCAGGTGCTGGGCCAGGTACTCGTCTTCGGGCAATTCAACCTGCTGCCAGGCGGCTTCGAGCCCCTGCCACAGGGCCTGATGCGGGCCGTGCTGGAAGTCGGCCGCATGCAAGGGCGGCAGCCCCGCGGCCCGCAGACAGCGGTCCACCAGGGCCCGCACCGCACCGTCGTGCAAAATCAGGCCCAGCACCACCCGCTCCCACGCGTGGGGGTCTGAGCGGGCGGCTTCGTCCGCGGGCCGGGGCCGGCGACGGGCCCGCTGCGCCCGCCCGCGCTGCTCGACCAGCGCGGCCACGCTGCTCAACGACGCGCCCAACAGGTCGGCCAGGTGCTGCATGTAGGCCTCGCGCTCCACCGGGTTGCCCACCTGGCGAATGAGGTCGGCCATGTCTTGGGCAAAGCGTCCCCGGCTGCGGGGGTCGTTGGCGTCCAGTTGGGCGGCCAGGGTGTCCATGACGAAGAACAACAACGGTCGGGCCTGAGCCAGCAGGGTCTCCCAGCGCCGGGGGTCTTGCTGCACCAGTTCGTCGGGGTCCAGGCCCTCGGGCAGGGTGACGACCCGCAATTGCACATCCAGGCGCTGTTCGTAATGCACGGTGCCGCGCGCGTCCAACACGGGGGTCAGCGCGTCGGTGGCCCGCTGGGCCACATCCACGCCCCGCAGCACGGCCCGCTGCCCGGCCGCGTCGGGGTCCAGGGCCAAAACAATGGTGCGGGTATAGCGCTTGAGCAGGCGCAGGTGGTGCTCGGTCAGCGCGGTGCCCATAGGCGACACCGCGTAGCCGTGACCGGCCTGATGCAGCGCGATGACATCCATGTAGCCTTCCACGACAACGGCCAGCCCGCGCTCGCGGATGGCCTTCTTGGCCTTGTCCAGGCCGTAGAGCAGCCGGCCTTTGTCGAACAACGGCCCCTGGGGGGAATTCAGATATTTGGGCACGCCGTCAGGGTCCAGGGTGCGGGCACCAAACCCGGCCATGCGGCCGCGCGCATCGCGGATGGGGAACATGAGCCGATGGCGAAAGCGGTCGTACACCCGGCCCTCCCCCGCGGCGTCCTCGCGGCGGGTGACCAGCCCGGCCGCAATCAAATCCTCCAGCCGATGGCCCTGGGCCCGGAAGTGGCGCAGCAAGGTCTCATACCCCCGGGGGGCATAGCCCAGGCCAAAGGCCTCGATGGTGGCATCGGTCAGGCCGCGGCCGCGGATGTAGGCATAGGCCTCGCGGCCCTCGGGCGCGCGCAGGTAATGCCGAAAGAACACCGCGGCCTCTTCCAGCAGCGCGCGCAGGTGCTCGTGCGGTTCGGGCCCGCGGCGCTGGGCCTCCAGGGGAACGCCGGCGCGGCGGGCCAGGATGCGCAGGGCTTCGCCGAAGTCCAGGTTTTCCTTCTCTTGCAAGAAAGTGAATACATCCCCGCCCTTGCCGCAGCCGAAGCACTTCCAGGTCTGGGTTTCGGGGAAGACCACGAAGGCCGGGGTGCGACGGTTGTCGTGAAAGGGGCAAAATCCGATATAATTTTTGCCGCTGCGCCGCAAATCCACATATTCCCCCACCAGGTCCACCAGGTCCACCCGAGCCTTGATATCGTCCACCACGGTCATGGCGCCCCCCTATGCCGCGTCGTCCGCAGGTGGCGCAGCCACGATTTCGCGGGCCGCGTCCAGCAAAGCGCGAATTTCCTCCGGCGGCTTGTGCCTGGATTGCCAGTAGCGCTCCAGCAACTCCAGGGGCGTCAGGCTGCTCACGGGCGTATCGGGGGGTAGGCGCAGGCGGTTTTCGGCCACGGGCCGGCGAATGAGGCGGAAATGCAGCGCGGCCGCGGCGTGCCGACGCAGCGCGTCCTCGTCAATCACCCGCTCCAGGGCCGCGGGATATTCCACCACCAACCGCACCAGCGCGCCCTCCAGGGCTTCGGCCGGGCCCAGGGCGTCCAGCAGGCGCCGCATTGCGCCGTCGGCCTGCTCCAGGCGCACGAAGCGCTGCACCAAAGGCCGCAAGTGGGGGATGGGACGCCAGTGCACCTGGGTGCGCCCCCGCTCGACCTCGGCCAGCACGAAGCCCTTGTCCTCGTCGGCTTCGCCGAAGTCCACCCGCTCGATGGAGCCCGGGTACACGATGGGCGGATGTCCCGCCGCGTTGAGGTTCTGGTGCTTGTGGATATGGCCCAGGGCCACATAGTCCAGCCGCGGATGGTGCAACACATCGCGCGGCAAGACGAAATCCGCGTCCAGGGCCAGCCGCCGCTCGGCCCCCAAGCGCGCGCCTCGCACCGACGCGTGCGCGGCCAGCAGCGCGGGCCGGTCGTCGGTCAGGCGCTCCAGCCAGCCCAACAGCAGGCGCTGGAGCCGCTCTTCTTGCGCGGCCTGCCAGTCGGCCTGGGGGGGCAGGTCCAGCGCGGCCACCAGCCGCGAGCGGGTCATCCAGGGGATGCCAAGCAGGTGCGCCTCGACGCCGAACAACTCCTCGGGGCCCAGGAGCACGGGGCGGTCCACCACCCGCACATAAGGCGTGGCTAAGGTGGCAAACACCTCCAGCGCGTGGGCTCGGCCCAGCGCGGGGGAGAGGTCGTGGTTGCCCACCACCAGCACCGTGGGGATGCGCGCGTCGGACAGGCGCTTGATGCGGCGGGCCCACTCACGCAAATAGGTCGGCGCGGGGGAACGGTCTTTGAAGGCGTCGCCGGCGAAAATGACCAGGTCCACCCGTTCGGTGATGGCCGTCTCGACGATGGTGTCCAGGGCCCGCAGGAAGTCCATCACCCGCACGGGCAGGCCCGTCTCCGGGTCGCGACGGCCATAGGTGGCGATGTCAATGTGGGCGTCGGCAAAATGCAAAATGCGCAGCATGGTCACCTCGTCTCCCCCGACGGGAGTTCAAGTATAACATGCGCGCGGGCGGGACACAAAAAACACGAGGGCCGCTAACGACCCTCGTGCCGTGACAACCCGCGTGTTCCGCGCGGCAACCGGGGCGAGCCGGTCGCCTCGCGTCCGAACGCGTCGGGCCCAGGCCGAAGCCCGGGCCCGAAATCCTGGCTTATTCTTCCAAAGCCGCGTACCCGGTTCCCTCGGAGAAGTAGCGGGCGTTGGCTTCGATGTCGGGGGTGAGGTCCACCTCTTGCCCGGCCTCCAGCACCACGGTGCAGGGGATGTTTTCCTCTTCGCCGTGGTGGTTGGTGTGGGTGTAGGGCTCGCCGCCTTCGCACTCGCTCGCGGCCAGGCTGATGCGCTCGCCGCCCTTGGCGACATAGGGCGCAGGCACCTCATCCTCGGGGAAGATGGCCTCGAAGGGGCACTCCGGCACGCACGCACCGCAGTCAATGCAGGTGTCGGGGTCAATGTAGAACAGCGGCCACTCGTCCACGGGCTTGCCGGGGACGATGCACTCCACGGGGCAGACCTCTACACAGGCCGAGTCCCGCAGACACAGGCGGGTGATGACATGAGTCATAGGACTCCTCCTCACAAGGGAATGGGATTGCCTTCATTATAGCAAAAATTCGGCGCGGCGGGGATGCTCCGCGGCATGTTGGGGCTCCTTTGGGGGCAAAAGGGTGTCGTCCCTCACGGGGCGCGCGGCAGCCACACATAGAAAATCGTGCCCTGGCCCACGGTGCTTTCCACCCAGAGGCGGCCACCCATGGCCTCGACCGCGCGCTGGCAAAAGGCCAGGCCCAGGCCCGCGCCCCGGCGTCGGGTGCCCGGCACGCGGTAGTAAGGGTCGAAGATGCGCGCCAGGTGCTCGGCCGCAATGCCTTCCCCATCATCTTGCACCAGCAGCAAGCCGCCTTCGGGGTGGGTGCGCGTCTCCAGGCGCACCGTGGTGCGGGCGTGGTGCAGCGCGTTGCCGGCCAGGTTTTGCACCACCCGCGCCAGCACCGCGGGGTCGGCCTGCACGGGCGGCAGGTCGGGGGCCAGGACCAACTGGCATGTCTTGCCCTGCTCCTCGGCCCAGCGGCAGAAGGACGCGGCCGCGTCGGGCACCACTTCGTCCAGACGCACGGCTTGCAGCGCCACGGGGAAGGTGCGCTCTTCCAGGCGGGCGACATCCAGCATGTCCTGCATCATCTGGTGCATGTGCCGCCCCGCCTGCAGCATGTCGCGGGCCCAGGCCTGCTGTTCGCCTTCCGCGTGCATGGCCAGCAACTCGGCGTGGCCCAGCATCACGCCCAGCAGGTTCTTGAGGTCGTGCACCACCATGTTGATGAGCCCGCGTTTGTGCGCTTCCAGGCGTTGCAAGGCCGCGTGGGCTTCGGCCAGTTCGTGCACTTGCCGCTCGATGATGGCATACGAACGCCGGGTGATGTACACCAGCAGGCCGAACAACACAATCGCGCCCAACGCCAGAGTGCCCCCGATGCGCCAGCGCAACACCTCGGCCCGCTCCAGGTAGGGCGTGACATCGAGATAAATCTCGAAGACGCGAAAAGGCTCGCTGTCGGGCGGCAGCGGCACATAGACCTCCACCAGCCACGGCGGCAGGCCCTGACTGGCCAGGTCGGGCTCGTTGGCCGTGCGGATGAGGTGGACCACCGGGCCTTGCTGCAGGGTTTGGGCCACGACGCGCGCGTCTTCGTCGCTGCGGGAACCCACTTCGGCTTTGTTGGGGCTGTAGAGGATGCGCCCATCCGCGGCATAGACCTTCATCCAGGCCACGCCCTGGTCGTGGGCGCGCATCCGATACAGGCGGTCCAACTGCCGGTAGAAGCGGCGCACGTGCTCCATGTCGGTGTTCTGCTGGTCCACATAGCGCGCGAATTCATTGGCCAGCAGCCGGGCCACCAGGGTGGCTTCCCGCTGGGCCTGTTGCAGCACCTGTTCACGCACGGTTTGCGAAAGCAGCAGCAAAATGGCGATGCCTACACCCACAATGACCAGCGCGTAGGCCGTGAAAATGGTGCGAAAAGGCAAGCGGGGACGCGGGTCTTGGTCGCTCATCCAATCCTCACTTCGTGGGCGTATATTGTACCAGAGGATTGTATCCGCGTGCGGCCCGGTAGGGGCCGCCAGGCCCGCGGGGCCTTTCGAGGCCCGGCAAAGGAGGGCATCGGTGTTCGTTTTGCATCTTGCCACCGCGCCGCGTTACCAGCGCCCGGCCGATGGCATCACTTCCTATTTGCTGGCTTCGCCGCGCACCAGCCAGGCGCAACATCTGGTCACCACCTATGTGGTGCTGCAGCCGGGCGGGCGTCAGCAGCGCCACAGCCACGCAGCCGAACAGGTGTACTTCATCCTCGCCGGCCAGGGCCGCATGACCGTGGGCGACGAAACCCAAACGGTGCAGGCCGGTGACTGCATCTTCATCCCCGGCGGCGCGCCCCACGGCCTGGTGAACACCGGCGCGGCCGCGCTGCACTATTTCAGCGCGGCCGCGCCGCCCTTCTCCGCGGAGGCGCTGCGCACGGCCTGGCCGCTGCCCGGCGAGGCCGATGAGCCTCCCGCGAGCCCTTGAGACGCGCGGCGGGCCGGGCCCGCGCCGCGAGCCCGGCCCTGTTTTCGCCAGAGGAGGGGCCTACGATTCCGACGACCCTGTGGTGACCACCCACAGCCGGTACGCGTCCTCGCTGGGCTGGGTGATGACCCATATCTGGCCCAAGCCATCGGAGGCCAGCCCGTGCACCGGCTCGTCGAAGGTCATCTGAGCCTCAACTTCGCCGCTGGTCGGGTTCACGCCCACCATGACCGCACCGTCGTCGGTCGTGCGCGCCACCCACAGCCAACGGCCATCGTAGGCCAGGGCCGTGCCGCACACGCCCAGCGTGCCGGCCGAGCGACCCTCGGCCGTAACCCCGGCCACGGGCAGAGGGTACCACGAATTCGAGCCGCCTACGGCCCCCTGAAGCGCCACCCACAGGGTATCGTGGGCCTGTACGGCATCGGTCGCGTCGAACTCGTTGACCCGGGTATCCTCAAGCATCCAGGCCAACTCATACGACTGCTCGAGCACCCCGGCGGAGGAATACCGCGCCGCGGACAGGGGGAACGTGTAAGGCTGCCAGAGCACCCACATCCCCGTATCGTCGGGCACAATGGCCACGACCGAGCCGGGCGTGTAGGCCATGTCCAGCAAGTCCTGCGGGCCGTTGACCAAGAGGAAGGGGTCGCCCTGGGCCTGCCCTTGCAGCGTGAACGGCCGGAACCAGGGCGCAGCCGGCACAGGGGCCGAGCGGAACATGCCGCTGCCCCCCACCCACAGGGTGGCCGCGGTGGGTGCCACCGCGCGGGCGTGCGTGACGAACGGCAGGTCTTCGCCCGTATCCGGGTGCTGGTAAGTGAGGTCGGCCCATTCGGGCACGGGGATTTCGCGTATCAACGCGCCGCTCTCGGGGTCGAGTTTGCGCACCACGGTGTCGGCCGCGGTCCACAACGCGCCCTGGCCGTAGGTGACATCATCCCCCGCGCCGTGCACCGCGCCGATGGCCCGCACGGGGAAGTCCTGCTGCCACACCGATGTGGGCGAGGGCCAACCCTGGGTGCGCCAGGCATGCCATTGCTCCGGGGTCACCACCCCGTCGGGCGTCAGGCCCGAGGCCCGCTGGGCCAGACGCACGGCCGTTTCGGTCACCGGGCCGAAGGTATCAAGGGCAAAACTCGACGACGGGCACTGAATGAAGCCGTAGCGCAACAAATCCTGGTTCAGTTGCGCCACATCCTCGCCCGTGTCGCCCATTTGCAGCGAGCGCTGGGCGGACAACATGCTCGTCACGGTGGCCGTGGCCGCGGCGGCTTGTTGCATATAGGCGCCATAAAGCGCCTGCCAGGTCATGGCATCCACCACGCCGGTGGTAGGCAGGGCCTGGTCTTGCTGAAAATGACGCACGGCCGCTTCGGTCTTGGGGCCAAAAATACCGTCCACCGGACCGACCTCGGTGTAGCCCAACGCGGTCAGCCAGGCCTGCACCATGTGCACGGGCCCGTCGGTGTACGCGTCACGGGTTCCGCGGGCCAGGTTTTGCCCTAAGGGCGGCACCGGGGGGAACGGGGCGGCTGTTTCCGCAGCGGTCGCATCCGTCGGCGCGGCCGTAGCCGACGGCTCGGGAGAAGGGGAGGGACGCGGCGCCACCGCCGAGGGGCGCGGGGGGCGGGTAGCCGTCGCGGCAACCACGGCCGTGGGCGAGACCGCGGTTCCCTGGCTGCAAGCGGCCAGCGTGGCCCAAACGAGTCCGACAACCACGACGAAACGCGTCACTTGTCGCCAACGCATTATCCCAACTCCTTGGGTGGGTAAAACGAACGCAACGGTCATAGGATAGACCATCACGATTCAGATTTGGTCACGAATGGGTTTACACCGGGTCAAGGTCCGGTCGCCAATAGCCCGCGGTGGGCCCTGGCAGGGACGCGGACGCGTGCAAATGTCGCCGGAGGGTATGCCACGGATGACCAATCTCACCCATCCCCCGATGAGCCGAGCGCAAGAGCGCCGCCGAAGCGGGGGATGGGAGGCGCCAATCAGGCGAGTCGCTTGAACCCTGCACCCCCAAAGCGGCACCCAGGCGCCGCACTCCAAAATGCATCCCGCTCGCGTGTCATTGCGAGGGCGCGCAGCGCCCTGTAGGGGCGCACGGCGTGCGCCCGCTCCTGACGCCATCAGAACAGGAGCCTATACCCCCTCGCGTGAGGCCCAGGCCCTCGTCGGGCCCACGCAGGCGATGTCTTCGCCGCCTGGCAGCGGTCAGCGACCAGGCGTCAGGTGTCAGCGCCCACGCCCCCAAAGTCACTTCCGGCCCTACGCCCCAAGATGGCCTGTTCACGGATTTCGGCGACATTTGCGCGCGCCCAGAGACGGCCCGCCCTGGACAAATGTGCGGCCGCGAGGTACAATCATACCGACCGGTCGGTATGATAGATGGACAAGGAGTCGCCATCATGCCCAAACAAGCCCGCAGCGAAGCCACCTATCACGCGCTGCTGGACGCGGCCGAGCAGGTGTTCGCCGCGCAAGGTTATGCCGCGGCCAGCGTGGCCGCCATCTGCCGCGCGGCCGGGGTGAGCAAAGGCGCCTTCTACCACCACTTTCCCTCTAAGCAGGCCATCTTCCTCGCTTTGTTGCAACGCTGGTTGCAACGCCTGGAGGGGCAACTCCGGCACCAACGCCGGGCGCATCCCGACATCGCCGCGGCGTTGCTGGCCATGAGCACGCAGGTACAACAGGTGCGCCGCGAAGGGCGTCGGCACTGGGCCTTGTGGTTGGACTTCTGGCGCTATGCCGCCCGCGACCCGGCGGTGTGGGCGGCCACCGTGTCCCCCTATCGGCGCTTCGAGCAGATGTTCGCCGAGTGGTTGGCCGAAGCCCAGCGTCAAGGCGCGCTGCCCGACGAGGACCCGCACACCGCGGGCCGGGTGCTCTTAGCGCTGGCCATGGGCGTGCTGGTGCAGGGCATGTTGCTGCCCGACGACGCGGATTGGGGGCAGGTGGCCTACCGCGGCGTGCTGACCTTGCTGCGGGGCTGGGGGTTCACGCCCCCCACCACGGCCTGACGCCGCTTCCTGGGAGGAACACCTATGCACATTCTGGTCACCGGGGCCTTTGGCAACATCGGGCAGGCCGTGCTGGACGCGCTGTTGCTCCACGGCCACCGCGTCACCGCCTTCGACACGCCTACCCGGCGCAACCGACGCGCGGCCCGGCGCTATCGCCAACGGGTGCACGTGCGCTGGGGCGACATCCGCGACCCCGCGACCGTGGCCCAGGCCGTGGCCGGGCAGGATGTGGTGGTGCACTTAGCCTTCGTCATCCCCAATCTTTCGGCCACCGGCCGCGGCAGCGAAGAGGCGCCCGACTGGGCCTACGAAGTCAATGTGGGCGGCACGCGCACCCTGGTGACAGCCCTGGAAGCCCAACCGCGTCCGCCCCGGCTGCTGTTCACCTCATCGCTGCACATTTATGGCCGCACCCAGCACCTGCCTCCGCCC
>WGAK01000092.1 GCA_015494815.1 Anaerolineales bacterium
GCCCACAGCAGGGCCAGCAGCAAGGCCAGCACGCTCAGGCTGAGCAGCCAGCCACAGCCGCGGCGCCACCAGGGGACCTGCGTCGAAACGGGTGCGGATGCCATCGTTCACCTCGGCTCAGATGCGGCGCAGCCAGCGGGGCGCGTGGCTCTTGACCACGCCCCCCACGCGCTTGCCCCACCCCAGCGGATAACCGTCCACGGTCACCAGCACCCAGCCCTCGGGGCCGGGATGCGGCAAAGGCTCGCCGTGCAAATAGGCGCGCGTGCGGGGGTCGTCGGCGGTCAAATTCCAGCGCCGCTCCGCGGGCACGGTCTCGGCCGACAGGGCCAGGGCCAGGGCGTGGGCGGGCTCGAAGCGCCGGGTCTTGAGGGTGCCCAACCACCAGCCGAACCGCCGCACCTTGAGGCCCTGCCAGTCGGGCGCGTCCGGCGGCACCGCGTACAGCCGATTGCCAAACACGGCCAGCCGCTCCCACGGCGCGGGGGGACGGCCGCCCAGCACGGTTTCGACGAACGCGCGCCACAACCGCCGGGCCTCGGCCGGCAGGGTCCGGCGCGGTGCGGGCGGCCGGGGCGGAGGTGCGTCCGCGGGTGCGCGGCGCAGCAGGGCCACGAAGTGCCCTTCCCCCGCCACTTTGTGCGGCCACAAGCGCACCGCGTGGCGCAGCGACGGCGGGCCCGGCGGGTGCAGCCACTCGGGCCGCCCGCGGTCGAACCCCGGCCGCGACGGGATGGGTTCCACCGTAAATTCGGGGTGCCGGGCCAGAAAGTGGGCCAGCACGCCCTCGTTCTCTTCGGGGGCGAACGTGCAGGTGCTGTAGACCAGCCAGCCGCCGGGCCGTACCAGGCGCGCCGCGTCGCGCAGCAGCGTGCGTTGCAGGCGGGCGCACCGCTGGATGTGGCGGGGGCTCCAGATGCGCCGGGCCGCGGGGTCCTTGCGGAACATGCCTTCGCCCGAGCAGGGCGCATCCAACAGCACCCGGTCGAACAGCCCGGCCCACCGGCGGGCCAGCCGCGCCGGGGTCTCTTGCGTGACCACGATGTGCGTCGCGCCCCAACGGTCCAGGTTGTTGGTCATCTCGTGCACCCGCTTGGGTTGCACATCGTTGGCGACCAGCAGCCCCTGGCCCTGCATCAACGCGGCCAGGTGGGTGGTCTTGCCGCCCGGCGCGGCCGCGACATCGAGCACCCACTCGCCGGGCCGGGGGGCCAGCACTTCGGCCGGGGCCATCGCGCTGGGGTCCTGCACATAGTACAGCCCGGCCGCGTGGTACGGATGTTTGCCCGGCCGGGCGCGGTCGGTCACCCGAAAGCCGCTGGGACACCACGGCACCGGGGCCAGGGCAAAGGGCGCGCGGGCCCGAAACGCGTCCACCGCGATTTTCAAGGTGTTGACCCGCACCCCCACCTGCGGCCCCTGGGCCAACGCAGCCTGGTAGGCCGCGAACTCTTCAGGGCCCAAAAAGGCCCGCATCCGGTCCACGAACACCGGCGGCAAGGCCAAGCCGGGCACCCTACGCTCCTATCTCGAACACCGCCTCCGCGCGGGTGACCTCCCGCATCTCGGGCAGGGTGAGGTCCGCGGGCTCATCGTCCTCGGGCAGGCGGAAGGTGAAGCCGGGCGGCGGGTATTGCACCGAGGCCACCACCCGATACCGGCCCTGGGGCGCTTCTTCGCGCAGGTAGAGCACGAAATCCATGCGCGGGTTGAGGGGCTCGACGATGCTCAGGTGCCCCACGCTGTGGCCGGTGGGATTGAGGATGTCAATCTCGATGTGCGGGCGCTGCTCATAAGGCGAGAGCACCAGATACACCCGCACCCGGTGATGGCTCAGCACTTCGGCGCGCAACTCCCGCACCTCCACCTCATCGGGCGGACGCTTGGGGTCGTTGGGGTCGTCGAAGAAGAACTGGAACTCGGGAGGCAAAGGATGCAATGGAATGCCACTCATGATTCACTCCTGGGCCCAAAAGGGGCTTCATTATACCCCGCCCGCGGCGAGCGCGCGGGGCCGCGGCCGGAGCCGCCGCGTTCTTACGAAATTCTTATTTTCTGCCAACGGATTTCTGGCGTTCGGCGCTATCGTAGAAAATGGACGGAGCGCGCCGTCCCCAACACAACCTGAGGAGGCAAGCCATGCCACGCCAGAAGCGCAAACTGAGCGCCCAAGAACTCCAACGCCAGCACCAACGGGCGTTGAACACCTTTGTGCGGGAAGCCTGGGGCGAGATTCCCGCGGAGATGGAGGTCAAACTGCGCAGCCTCAAGGCCTGGGGCTTCGACCTGCTGAGCGGGCTGCGCGGCGGTCACGCGGCCGTGTTCGTCGCGCCCAGCGAGGACCGCCGGGCAGCCGGCGATGTGTACGAAACCCAGGGCGAGACCTTCGAGGTGCGCGAGGTCCTCCGAAGCCTGCCCAAGGGCGCCCGGTTGCTCATCCGGGTGGGGCTGGAAGAGCGCCGGGGCGTGATTCGGGCCTATTATCGCGCCGCGCACGGCGAAGAGACGCTGCTCTTCAGCCTGCCCGCGGCCGAACTGCTGCTGGCCTTCTTCAAAAAGCGGGGGCTGGGCAAACTGCTCGAGGCCTTCCATTCCAGCGGCCTGACCACCGAATTCATCCAAAAGCGCGGCGAGCAGGGGCGCGCCTACGCGTTCGACGACCTGCCCCATACCATGCGCCGCGCCCTGCGCGAAGCCGGCGACCTGCTGCGCAAGCGCACCCGCGTCGGCCGCTTCACCCTGGTCTATTTCGGCAAGAACAAGGACGGCGACGACCGCTACATCGTGACCTGGCTGTTGCCTACCATTTATTTGTTCGATGTAGATGTGGCCGAGCGGGTGGACAAACTGCTGGCCGCGCTGGACTAACCCTGTGCACCGGGAGGTGAACCCATGATTGTGCGCAAAGAACATGCCCAAATGCTGGAGCGCTTGCTGCGCGACCAAGACGCCCGACGGCCGTTCACCGAAATCGCGGCCGCGGAAGCCCCCGTTTTGCACGAACTGGAGCGGGCCGGGCTGGTGCGCCAGCAAAACCCGGTGCGGTGGGTGCTGACCTATTCGGGCACGGCCCTGGCCCAGGTGTTGCGCGACCTGTACGCGCAAGGCCCCGCGCCCTACCGCGAGGCCGACGACGAGGTCGGCGGCGACCAGGTCGTGCGCGAGGCCCGGGGGCTGGCCGCGCCCGAGACCTGGCCCGACGACTGGCGCTGGCTGGGCAGCGAGGTCATCGCCATGCTCGACGCCGCGGCCCGGGCCGACCGGGTCGGTCCCAAGGCCGAGCAGGCCCTGCTGGAACGCGGCCTGGCCGTGCGCGTGTGGGACCGCCACCGCAAGGCCGAAATCGTGGTACTGAGCGAGGCCGGCCGCGCGGTGCTGGACATCTACGCCCACGCGCACCCGCGGCTGCTCATTGACGACCGCTTGGCCGATTTCATCCGCCAGGTGCCGGTGGGCCCCGCGTCGGCCGACCGGCTGCCTACGGGCTCGCACGAAGAACACCTGCTGGAGGCCATGCGGCTCATCGCCTACAGCGTGCCCGTCTCCGACGCCTACGCATTCACCGCCCTGGGCCAGGCCGTGCAGCGCGCGCTGCGCACCGGCGGCTTTGGCACCGGCACGGTACTTTCCGAAGACCTGCTGTGGGCGCTGGCCCGCCACGCCGACGGCGAGGACATCGGGCCGCAGGCCCTGGCCCGCCTGCAGGCCCTGGCCTATGTGGACGCGGAGGGCCATTTGCTGCCCGCGGGCGAGTGGGCCCTCGAGGCCCTACGCCTGTGGTGGGACGGCCCCCGCCGGGATGTGTGGACCCTGGCCGTCAAGGCCGAGGAGGTCGAGGTGCTGGCCACGGTGGACGCGCTGTGGCGCAAGCACGCGCAAACGGGCAATGACGACGAGATACCCACCTTCGCGCGGCTGCGCCGCGAGATGATGGACCGCAAAGTGCAGGAATACAAAGCCCTGCTGGCGCGCTACGGCCGCCGCATCAAAGACATGCCCAAACGCTACCAGGCCATCGCGCAGCAGTTCGCGGAGGCCAAAGACCTGGCCCGCTGGTACGACGACAACTTCGCGCTGCGCGAGGCCCTCTACAGCCTGGAATCCTTCCACCTGCTGACCAGCGAAGAAGACGCGGCCGGCCGCGAGGTCTTCCGGCTGACCGACATCGGGCGCCAGGTGCTGGCCGAGCAGGGCGACCGACCGCGTGACATTTCGTCCACCGCGGTCAAGGCCATCACCATGACCCGCAAGATGTTCGCCGCGCCGGCGCTGGAATGGTGGCAACAGGCCCACGACGCGGGGCTGGTGGGCACGGCCGAGCCCACCAAGAGCGGCTGGCTGTACGCGCATCTGGCCGAAACCCTCACCCGCCAGCCGCACCTCACCCGCTTCGAGTTGGAGGTCTTCCATATCATCCCGGCCCGGGGCATGACCGAGGAGGAAATCTACCGCCATCTGGAGGCCCGCGGCGAAGACCGGGAACGCATCCGCTGGGCCCTGGAGAAACTGGAGGCCCGCCATCTCATCGAAATCCTGCCCGACGGCAATGTGGTCGAAACCCGGGCCGGGGAACTCATGGACCAGGCCCTGGCCAGCGTGCCCGAGGGCTTTGGCAACCCGGTCACTCCGCTGATGGTGCGGGTGCTGCGCGCGCTGCGTGCGGTGGGCACCCTGTATGTCAAAGAGCGCAAGGTGCGGGTGTTGCCCCGCAACCTGGCCGAGGCCTGGAAGCGCAGCGGCCTGAGCAAAGAAGCCTTTGACGACGCGCTCACGGCCGCGCGCGTGGCCGGCTTCGTGGGCCGCAATGCCATCACCACCGCGGGCCTGTGGCTGCTGGACGCGGCCGACGCCATGAACCCCCACCCCGACGACAATCTGACCGGCTACGCGGGCGCGTGGCACTAAACGCCCGTGACCCGGCAACCTTGGGGCCCGGCCCGCGCGGTCGGGCCCCGGCCTTTTGGCCGCCTGCGCGCGGCCGGGCCCATGCTATAATGGAAACACCTTACCCCGGAGGCGACATCATGGCCGGGTTCCATCCGTTCCGTTTGAATGTGGGGTTCATCGCCGCGGAAGAAGTGGGTTATCAGCGCGAATTCGACCTGGCCGTGGCGTCGGTGCGCCTGGAGGATGTGGAAGCCCGGGATGTGACCGGCCTCGCCGCGGTCTCACGCACACCCCAAGGCCTGCTGGTGCATGTCCATCTGGAAGCCAACACGCCCCAAACCTGCGTCCGCTGCCTCAAGCCCTTCCAACAGCACCTGGTGGTGGACTTCGAAGAACTCTATGCCTTCAACGACAAATCGCTGACCGAGTCGGGCCTGCGCTACCCGCCCACCGGCATTCTCGACCTGGCGCCCCTGATTCGCGAATACCTGATTCTGGACATGCCCATGAGCCCCGTGTGCAGCCCGACCTGCAAGGGTCTGTGCCCTGTGTGTGGGGCCGACCGCAATCACGAAGATTGCGGCCACGACACCACGCCCACCGACCCCCGCTGGGACGCGCTGCGGGCGTTGCTCTCGGATTCTACCGCAGGAGGTTGACCATCATGGATTCGGCGCTCATTCGCAAGATGCAAAAAGCCAAGCAATATGCCCAAGAACGCGACCGCTTCACCTTTCTGGCCCTGGAAGTGCAAATTCAGGGCAACAACAGCGTGCATCGGGTGAAGTACGACCGGGGGAAGTGGGCCTGCGATTGCGCCTTCTTCCAAAGCCGCGGCCAATGCAGCCACACCATGGCCGTGGAATACTTACTGGACGGCATGTTGGGCGCATAGTCCGCCGTTGCTTTTGCATCTCTGAGCCTTGGGGGAACCGGCTCCGCCGCGGCCGAGGACGCGCGCCGCGGCGGCGTCCTTTCACTCCCCAGGCCGCACTTGCGCGGCGTGATGCACCGTCCGCGGGCCGTGGGGGGTGTGCAACACCAGCCCGCCATCGGGCGCCAGGCCCTGCACCACACCCTGCACTACCGCGCCATCGGGCAGGGTCACCCGCACCCGCTGCCCCTGAAAGGCCAAACGCTGCTCCCACGCGGCCACCAACGCGGGCTGCCCCACCCGGGGCCGCCACCAGGCCCAGCGCCGCCAAAACGCGGCCACCAGTGCCGGCCGCGCCGGCGCCCGGCCGGTGAGGCTTTCCACATCCCCCGCGGGGTAATCCACCGCGTCGGGCGGCGGTGCGCTGCCGCGCAGCACGTTCACCCCCACCCCCACCACCGCGGCCTGGGGGCGCGGGCCCTGCCAGCGGGTTTCGGCCAGCACGCCGCCGATTTTGCGCCCGGCCAGCAGCAGGTCGTTGGGCCACTTCAGTTGGACCGTGACGCCCCAAGCCTCCAGGGCCTCGGCCATGGCCAGCGCGGCCCAGGCCGCGTAGCGGTGCAGATAGGCCGTCTCGCCCGGCAGCGGGCGCACGATGAGGCTGAGGGCCAGGGCCCGCGCCGGCGGGGTGAACCAGCGCCGCCCCGCGCGGCCCCGACCCGCGGTTTGCGCGTCGGCCACCACGAAGCAGCCTTCCGCCGCGCCTGCCTCGGCCCAGGCCCAGGCCACATCGTTGGTCGAGCCCACCCGCGAATAATAGCGCCACGCGGGCGCGGGCAGCCCCCGCAGCGCCGCCTGCCAGGGCGGTGGCGGGGGCTGTCCCCAGGCGATGGCGTTGCGCGCGGCCATGGCCTCAGATGAGCCGCAAGCCGGTCTCCAGGCGGGCGATGACCAGCCGCTGAATCTCGCTGGTGCCTTCGTAGATTTCGGTAATCTTCGCGTCGCGGTAGAAGCGCTCCAGGGGCAGTTCCTTGGAGTAGCCCATGCCGCCGTGAATCTGGATGGCCGCCCAGGTGCAATACACCGCGGTTTCGGCCGCGAACAATTTGGCCATGCTCGCGGGCAGGGTGAAGCGTTCTCCCGTGGTCTTGGCCCGCTCTTTGGCCAGGGCCGCGTTGTAGAGCAGGGCCCGCGCGGCCTCGATGCGCATCTTCATGTCGGCAATCTTGAAGCCCGTGCCCTGGAACTCGCCGATGGGCTTGCCGAAGGCCTGCCGTTCCTGCACATAGCGGCGGCTGTATTCGTACGCGCCCTCCGCGATGCCCAGGGCCTGCGCGGCAATGCCGATGCGGCCCGCGTCGAGCACGGTCATGGCAATCTTGAAGCCCTGCCCCTCGTCGCCCAGGCGGTTTTCCACCGGCACCCGCAGGTCGTCGAAGCCCAACTCGCTGGTGGCCGAGGCCCGAATGCCCAACTTCTCTTCCTGCTTGCCCCGCTTGAAGCCCTCCCAATCGGCCTCGACGATGAACGCGGTGATGCCCTTGTGGCGCTTCTCGGGCTGGGTCATGGCGAAGACGATGACATAGTCGGCCACCGGCCCGCTGGTAATCCACGACTTGCGGCCGTTGAGGATGTAGACATCGCCGTCCCGCACCGCGCGGGTGCGCATGTTGGCCGCGTCGGAGCCCGACGACGGTTCGGTGAGCGCGTACGCGCCGATGGCCTCGCCCGATGCCACGGGGGTGATGTACTTGCGCTTTTGTTCCTCGGTGCCGAAGGTCAGAATGGCGTAGTTGAACAGAGAGTTGTTGACCGACATGATGGTGGCATGGGACGCGTCCACCTTGGCGATTTCTTCCAGGGCCAGCACATAGGCCAAGGTGTCCATGCCCGCGCCGCCGTACTCCTCGGGCACTTCGATGCCCATGAAGCCCATCTGGCCCATCTTGCGCACCGTCTCCAAGGGGAACTTCTCGGTTTCGTCGAACTCCCGGGCGATGGGTGCGATTTCCTGCTCCGCGAACTCCCGGGCCGCGTCGCGAATCATGCGATGCTCGTCGTTCAGCAAGTGGTCGAACGCGTAATGGGTCATGGTTCCTCACCTCGGCATGGGATGGATACGGCAAGCAAAAAAGCGAGGGCCTTAACCCCTCGCTCGTCCTCCCCGCGCGCCGGCCGCGTGGCCCATGAGGAGCCACGGCCAGGGCCAAAGTCCGCCGGATTGCGGGAAGCGTCGGGCGCGGGTCATGGCGATATTGTACCATGCCCCGCGCCGCGGGTGGGGTGAGTAAAGTAATGGTGGG
>WGAK01000093.1 GCA_015494815.1 Anaerolineales bacterium
CCATCAGGTCCAGGAAGCGCGGGGCCGCGCCGGCCACTTCCTCGGGTGTGTGCACGCTGTACACCCGCACCGGCGGGTCGTGGCGCTGCGCGCGGCGCAGTTTACGGCGCAATTCGTGGCGCTGCTTTTTGGGCAGGGCCTGCATATAGGCCTCCCACGACGCGGGCAATGCGATGCGCGGCGCGGTTTCCATGACCTGCGCGGTGACGCGCCAGCCCACGGCCGCGAACGCGGTTTCGGCCACGCGCAGGCTGGGCGAGGTCTGAGGCAGGTGGGTCAGCGTCAACGCCGTACAGTCGCCCGACGCGGCCAGGTGCCGGGCCAGCGCGCGCCAAAAGGCCGCGCTGTGCTCGGCCGGAACCAGCACATCCCCATAATCGGTCAGCGCGTCGCCCCCCAGGCCGCGGGCCACCCACCCGCCCGCAGGGTCAGGGGTCAGGAACCAGGGCGCCGCGGCGGCCAGGTGACCGCGGGCGTCCAGCCCCAGCACCACGAACAGGCGCCGGTCAGGGCCCCATTCGTGGGCCGACCACCGGGTCCACCACAGGTGCAGGTACTCATAACGCAAAAAGGGCACCGGCGTGGCGCTGCGGGCCAGCAGGCGATTCCAGGCCGGAGCCCAGGTTTCCCAGGCGCGGGGGTCGGTCAGCACTTGCAAACGCATGCGAGCGTCCTCTATGAGGGGGCTGATGGGGCGCGAGGTGCGTTCAAGAGGCGGGCGCTGCCTTGCGGGCCACGAACCACTGCATGAAGCCGCGCGCCTTGTTGGGGCGGCGGTAGACTTGCGTCTCGGCGAACCCCGCGGCGCGCGCCAGCGCGGTCAAGTCCTCGGGCGTGTAGGCCCGGGTCAGCGGGCTGATGAACCAGTGCTCCACCACCTCGAAGGGTCGCGCCATCCAGTGGTGGCCGTCCACATCGGCCACCAGAAAGACCCCGCCGGGCCGCAAGGCGCGATACACCTCTCGAAACACCCGCTGCGGTTGGGGCAGGCAGTGGAAGGTCATCACGGCCGCGGCCAGAGCGAAGGACTCGGCCGCGAAGGGCAAGTCGGTGGCGCTGGCCAGGACGAAGCGCGGGGGCACGGGGCCGGCTTCCTGGTGCGCGGGTTTCAGGCAACCCAACTCGATGTCAATGGAAACCACCGGGCGCGGGGCCAGGGCCCGGCTGAGATGCGCCGCGCCAAAGCCTTGCCCCGCGCCGATGTCCAGCACGGGCCCAGGCGGCAAAGGGGCCACATGCTGCAAGCCAAAGGCGTAGGCCCGGGTCGAACGGGCGATAGGCAAACGGGCGAAAAGGCGGCGCCAGAATTTAGCGGCCATGCTGTCCTCCCAGGGATGCGAGCACTTGCGCCCGGGCCTGCAAAGCCACATCGGGGCGGTCGGTAAACACGCCATCCACCCAGGCGCGGGCCAGGGTGGCGCGCAGGGCCGGGTAGGCGTTGACGGTGTAGGGGAACACGCGCCGGCCCAGGGCAAACGCGGCGCGCACCCAGGGCGCGTCCACCTGCCGCCGATGGGGGTGCAGCGCGGCGTGGGGCAACCAGCGGGCCAACAGCCGATACACGGTCACGTTGCCGCGGCGGGGCAGGGTCAAATACCCCACGCTCACCTCGGGACAAGCCTGCCCAAAGCGCCACAACGCCACGGGGTTGAACGACGAAACCCACACCCGCTCGGGGTGCCCCCACTGCCGGATGATGCGCGCCACACGCCAGGGCAGGTCATCGGTGGGGGCGTCGTAATTGGTCAGTTCGATGTTCACCAGCAGGCGCAGGCCCACCGCGTCCAGCACTTCCTCCAGGGTGGGAATGCGCTCGGGCCGGGCGGGTGGGCCGACATTGAACGCCTGCAACTGGGCATAGGTCAGGGTGCGCACCGCTCCCCGGCCGTGCCGGGAAGTACGGTCCACCGTGGCGTCGTGCATCACCACCACGCGACCATCACGACTGCGTTTGACATCCAACTCGATGGCGTGCGCGCCCAGGGCTGCCGCGGCCCGAAACGCGGTCAGGGTGTTTTCCGCGCTATACGCGGACGCCCCTCGATGGGCGATGATGGCCTTCGGGGGCAACGGGGGCACGAAACGCGGCACGACGCCCACGGGAGGGCCTCACACATCCACGAAGTACACCCGCGCGGCCGCGTCAATGAGTTCGGGCGTCAGCGCGGGGTCCACGCCCCGGTAGCGGGCGATGTCCACGATGTGGTTGCACAGGTCGCGCGGGTGGGTGGCCCGCAACGGGCGATTGCGCTTGACATACCACTCTTGCAGCAAATAGGCCAGGCCGCGGTCGTCGTAGGCCACGCCTTTGGTCTTGGCCACCCGGCGGAAGATTTCGCGAAACTCGTCGAAACCGGGGTCGCTGATGTGAATCTTGTGCCGCAGACGACGCAAGAAGGCCTCGTCCACCAGGTCACGGGGCGGCAGGTTGGTGGAAAAGACCACCAGCACGTCGAAGGGCACCATGATTTTGTGCCCCGTGTGCAGGGTCAGGTAGTCCACCCGGCTCTCCAGGGGCACAATCCAGCGGTTGAGCAAATCCTTGGGCGGCACCTGTTGCCGCCCAAAGTCGTCCACCAGCAACATGCCGCCGTTGGCCTTGACCTGCACGGGAGCCTGATAATATTTGTTGACGGGGTCGAAAATCAGGTCCAGGTCTTGCAGCGTGAGTTCGCCCCCCACCATGATGAAGGGGCGGTGCACATGCGCCCAGCGTTCGTCGGGCTTGTTGGCCGAAAGCAGGCCGGTTTGCCCGCGGCCGTTGCTTTTGTTCTTCTTTTGCACCTTCTTGTGGTGCAAGGGGTCGAACAACACCACCACTTGCCCGTCAATGTAGAGCGAATAGGGGATGTAGATGGTGTCGCGCAGCAGGTAATTGCCGATGGCCTGGGAGATGGTGGTCTTGCCGTTGCCCGGCGGCCCGTAGAGAAAGATGGATTGTCCGGAATTCACGGCCGGCCCAATGCGATGGAAGACCTCGTCCTTGAGCACCAGGTGGCGCAGCGCCTGACGCATATCTCGCTCGGTGACCGCGGCGCGGTGGCGGGCTTGCAAGCGCATGGCCTGGTTGTACATGTGGAACGGCACAGGTGCGGGGCCGGCGTATTGGGAACGCTCCAGGGCCTCGCGCGCCCGGTCAATGCCCGCGCCGGTCAGCGCATAGACGAAACCGCTCACACCGATGCGGTGGCGAGCGGTCTTGACTTCCAGCAACTTCTCTTTCTTGAGATGCTCGACGATGTCTTCCACCACGCCCACGAAGGGTAGCCGCATGGCTTCGGCCAACTGATTGCCGGTGAGGTAGCCGCGGAAATAGAAAATGCGCAACGCCAAATCCAACAACCACAAGAACGGCAATCCCGTATCGGTCAAACTTTCGACCGTCGGGGGAACGAAAGGCGCCCGGCTGGGCGCGCTGCTGGATGGGGTAGTGGGTTTGGCCATCACAAACACTCCACAAAACCCTACAGGCGCTTGACGACAAAGCAAGACGAAAGCAACGCGCCCCACCCCGGGGAGGGTGAGGCGCAGGGCTGCGGAGAGGGCGGGATTTGAACCCGCGAGACCCCGGTAGGGGCCTACCCGCTCTCCAGGCGGGCGCGCTCGGCCGGACTACGCGACCTCTCCGGGCGATGCTTATTATACCAACCCCCGCGCGGATGCGCAAGCCGATGGGCCGCGAAAAGCGTCAAAAACGCGACCTGCGGGGGCCACGCGCCCGCAGACGGGCCGCCTTGCTACCCGGCCTCGTCGGCTTGACCGCCCGTTTCGCGGCGGACTATAATCGGGCCGTCGAACCGACGCGGCCCCGCACCGGCGGGTGTGGCCGCGAACAGGAAGTCCCCATGACCCTGGACGCCGCGCAGCAAGCCGCCTTGCGCCTCATCCACGCCCGCTTGCAGCCCCACCCCCTGGTGTGGGCCATCACGGGCAGCCTGGGCCTGGCCTTGCAAGGCATGCCGCTGGACGTGCACGACATTGACCTGCAAACCGACGCCCAGGGTGCCTACGCCATCCAGCGCCTCCTGGCCGACTTCGTCGTCGAACCGGTCCGGGAGGTGGTCTCGGAACGCATCCGGTCGCATCTGGGACGCTTGCGCATCCACGGCGTTGCGGTGGAAGTCATGGGCGGGGTGCAGAAGCGGCGCCCCGGCCAGGCCTGGGGTCCGCCGACCGCGGTGGCCCGCCATCGCCGCTGGGTGGCGTGGGAAGGCCGGCGGTTGCCGGTGCTGGACCTGGCCTACGAAGAAGCCGCCTATGCCCAACTGGGGCGCTTAGGCAAGGCCGCGGCCATCCGCCTGTGGCGCACGCAACGGGTGAGCCTGCGGCCGTTTCGTCCCGCGGACCAACGTGCCGCCCAGGGCCTGATTCTCGCCGCGATGCAAGAGCGCTGGGGAACACTGGACCCCGGCAAAAATCCCGATTTGAACGACATCGCGTCCTCCTATGCCGACGGCGTCTTTCTGGTGGCCTGCCAGGAGGGCGCGCTGGTGGCCACGGGCGCGTTTCGCCCGCCCGCGGCCGACACCGTCGAAATCGTCCGCATGGCCGTGCGCCGCGACCGGCGGCGTCGCGGCATTGGCCGCGCCATGCTCTGGACGCTGTGCTGGCGGGCCTACCGGGCCGGATACCGCCGGGCGATTCTGGAGACCACCGCGCACTGGCACGACGCGGTGGCCTTCTATCGGGCCTTTGGCTTTCGCATCACCCATCGCGCGGGCGAGGATGTGTACTTCGCGCTGGACCTGCCGGCCTTTTTCGCTGCGCACGGGGCCGGGCCGTAGCCGCCAGGCCGGTCGTGAGGGACCGCGGGGCCGCCACCCCCCACGCCGGCCCCGTGCGCAGCGAAAAAGGCCGGCAGGTCCAGCGCGAAGTACACA
>WGAK01000094.1 GCA_015494815.1 Anaerolineales bacterium
GAGAACACCTGGTCCACCGACAGGCCGATGAGTTTGACATTCAGTTTGCGAAATTCGGGGTACAGGCTCTGAAACGCGTGGAACTCGGTGGTGCATACCGGCGTGAAATCCGCGGGATGGCTGAACAGCACGAACCACGAGCCCTTCAGGTCGTCGGGCAGCGTCATGGGCCCGTGGGTGGTCATGACGGTCATCTTGGGGAAGGGGTCGCCTAACAACGGCATGCGGGGGGTGGTCTCGGTCATGGTCGTCCTCCTCATTTACAGAAGTTACGCAGTTCGCGGTTTCGGTGTCATTGCGAGGCGGGCGAAGCCCGCCGAAGCAATCTCCCCCACCGTCCGGGGGATGGCTTCGCCGCCTTCGGCGGCTCGCCATGACACAAAACAGCGACTTTCGCCTGTTGGGCTCCTCAACTGCGTAAGCCCTGTCATTTAGATTGATTCTCGATTGCCCCTTTATGATACCGCATCTGGGGCCCGGCGGGCATAAAAATTTCATAAGAACAGGTTTGGGGCTGCGATAAGGCAAGCAGGCAGGAGCGGCGTATGGGCAGAGGGGCAGGCGCCTGTCGCACCCGCTCGCGCCCGCGGCTTGCTATTTTGGCCCTCTTGTGCTATGGTAAAGATACCAAATGGAGGTGAAGACATGCCCCCTGCCGCACGAAGCGAAGTGTTGCGGGCTTTTATCGCGGCTGACCTAACGCCCGCGGTGCGCCAGGCTGTGGCGCAGGTCAGCCAGCGTTTGCAGCACCTGTTGGAAGGCCTGCCCTTGCGCTGGGTCGCGCCCGAGAACATGCATCTGACCCTCAAGTTCCTGGGCGATGTGTCGGCGCGCAACCTGCGGCTGTTGGAGGAAATGCTGGCCGGGGAGGCCGCCCAGCACACGGCCTTCGAGTTCGGCGTCGGCACGCTGGGTGCGTTCCCCAGCGACCGCCATCCGCGGGTCATCTGGGTGGGCGTGAGCGGCCCTGAAGCCTTGCAGCGCCTGCATCAGGGTATCGAGAACGCCATGGCCCGGCTGGGATACCCGCGCGAGCAGCGGCCCTATCAGCCGCATTTGACCCTGGCCCGGGTGGCCCGCAATGCCCCCGCGGAGGTCATCCGCCGGGTGAGCCAGGTGGTGCGTACCGAGCGCGTGGGGTACCTGGGCAGTGTGCATGTAGACGCCGTGCACCTGTATCGCAGTGACCTCTCGCCGCGCGGGCCTCGTTATACCCGGCTGTTCACCGCCCCCCTGGCCAGTGACCGCGCGGCTCTCTAACGCCAACCCCATGACTTTGGTAGGAGGTGTGCATCCGTGAGTTCCACCACCGCACTGGATTTGACGCGTACCCTCGTGGCCGCACTGGAAGACAAGAAGGGGGAAGACATTCTGGTGCTGGATGTTTCGTCCCTGACGCCCATCGCCGATTACTTCGTCCTGGTTTCGGGTTTGAGCGACCGCATGTTGGATACCCTGGTCGAAAGCGCGCAAGAGAAAGCCCGAGAAGTGCACGGCGTGCGCGGCCGCATCGAAGGCACGGCCCGTTCGGGATGGGTGTTGGTGGACTTTGGTGATGTGATTTTGCACGCGTTTGCGCCCGACGTGCGCGCCTATTACGATTTGGAAGGTTTGTGGTCCGAGGCCCGGGTGGTGCTGCACATCCAGTAAGCGGGCCGGGGCCGGGTCTCAGTGCTGCGCGGCCGCGCGCAGCAGGGCTTCAATCGCGGGGCCGTTGGGCAGCAGCACTTGCCCCCCGCCGGGCGTGGTCCACGGGATGACCTGGGCGCGCGTCATGGGATAGCGATACACCTGGTTGGGGTCGAATTGCTGCATGTGCGGCAGCCAGGCCAGGATGTCGTCCAGGCCGATGTTCGTCTCGGTCACCAGGCCGCGCAGTTGGGCGTACAATTCGGGGGCGCGCTGCAGGCCGTCCAGACTCAGGACGCGCGCCATCAGCCCCAGCACCACCTCTTGTTGCCGCCGATTGCGGTCCAGGTCGTTGGAGTTTTTGCGCGCCCGTACGTACCACAGCGCCATATCGGCATCCAAATGTACAGGCCCGGGGCCTACGCACACCCACCGGCCGTCGTTGTAATAGTCGCAATACATGCGCGTGGCCTGGATGTCCACCCCACCCAGGGTTTCGACGATGGCCTTGAACTGGCCGCGTTTGACCAGTGCATAATATTGCGGTCGCACGCCAAAGTGCTGCTCCAGCGTCGCGGCCAGGGTGGAAAAGCCGCCGTAGAACATGGCCGTGTTGATGCGATTGGGCCCCACGCCGGGTATGTCCACATACAAATCCCGGGGGAAGGAGATGAGGCTGGTCGCGCCGGTGTCGGGGTTGTAGGAGACCAGCAGAATGGTGTCGGTGCGGAAGCCCATCTCCCACGGGCGTTGGTCCGAGCCCAGCAGCAGCACGTTCAGCCGCCGGCCGTAGAGTTCGGCGATGCTGGGCAAGGGCGTCGGCGTGGGCGAAGGCGTGATGGTGGGGGTGAAAGTGGGGGTCGGCATCCAGGTGCCCGTGGGTTGCAGAGGGCGAAAGGGCGTCGGCGTGGCGGTGCGGGCCAGCCAGGGCAGGGGCGTGGGTTCGGGGGCATAAGCCTGCATCGGTGCGACCAGCCCGCTGGGATGGGCCAGACAGCCTGCGGCCCCCAGCAAGACGAGCAAGAGCAGGCTAAGCCGCCGTAGGTTCGACATGCGAAGCCTCCTCCTGTTGCGTGGCCGTGGGGGTTGCTTCGCCCTCGGGTTGACGGGTGGGTACCAGCACGGCCACGGCCGAACCGGCTTGTTCCCCCAGCCGGGTGACCCACAAGCCGCCTTGAACGGCGAGCATTTGACGCCGCGCCAGGCGCAGGCCCAGGTTGACCCCCATGCTATCGTCGCTCAAGGGCTGTGCATCGGGGGCGTCGGTGGCGAAGAAGATGTGGATGAGCGTCTCGTCGGTGAGCGGGGGGCCCTGGTCGGTGACCTCCAGCAGCACGCCCAAACCGCCGGGCTCCATCTGCACCACCTGGCCCTGCACCACAATCTCACTGCGGGTGGGCGAAACCCACAATGCTCGGGCCAGCACGAAATACAGCGCCTGGGTGGCGGCTTCGAGGGGCGCGCTCCAGGTGAAAATTTCGTTGGGCAGGGCCAGCACTAAGGTTTGGTCCGCATTTTGCGCAAACGTGCCCAGTTCTTGCAACACCCGGTTCCAGATGTGTGTCCAGGGCGCCCATTCGTCGGCGGTGGCGTCGCTGCGGGTGGCCGCGGTCAGGGCCCGGTCATGAAACTGGGCCAGGGCTTCCAGGCGGCCCAGGGCCACGCGTTGGGGCGGCGAGAGGTTCTGCCACACACTGCTTGCGCCGAAGGCGCGCAGGGTCTGACGCAGCGCCTGCAGCGTAGCGCCGAAAGCCTGCCAAATCAGATAGCCTCCCCGGTCGCACCAGGCCGGGCCCGTAACGCGCGGCTGCACGGCCAGTTGCGCCTGCAGTTGCGCGGCTTCGTCTTCCAGTTCGCGCACGCGTTGGTGCAGGCTTTCCAGTTGGGCCTGCTGGCTGCGCAGGCGTTCGCGCCAGCGGGCGAGTGCCTCTCGCTCGGGCGAGAAGACCACGGGCCACCATAGCAGCAGCGGGTAGGCGGCCAGTTCGGCCAGCCGCGTCGCGCCGCGCCAATGGCTCAGCGCGGTCAGGTCGGCCACGAAGCCCAGGGTGAACAGGAGCGCGCTGGTGCTGAACCACGCGTCGGCGAGGAACGGCCGGCTGCGCAAGGCCAGCGCGAGACCGCCCAGTCCGGCCAGCGCGCCCAGCACCAGCCATCCCATCTCGAGGCTGGTCCAGCGGCTGGAACCCAGGGCGTGCAAAGTCAGCGAGGCCGGCAGGCCCACCAGTGCCAGCAACGCCAGGCTGCCGCGATACCATTCGGCCTCCTGCCGGCCGTTCAGCGGCAGGCTCCAGGCCCACAGCAGAAAATACGCGCCCGCGGCCTGAAGCGCGCGCAACCACCACCAGGGCGCGTAGCGGGCGGGCTGGTTCATGATGACCCACGCGCTCACCAGCGCCACGGCCTGGGTGAGCACCA
>WGAK01000095.1 GCA_015494815.1 Anaerolineales bacterium
GCCTGCAGGTGTTTCTCCAGTTTGCGCAGGTCTTCTTGGACGAGGACATGGGCCGCGGCGCGCTCTTCGACGCGCTTGCGCAGCGCGCTGACCTCGCCTTGCAGGTCAATGAGGCGCTTGGCCGTGCGCTCGCGGTCCTCTTGCAGCAGGCGCAGGGCCTCCAAGCGTTCGTGCAGCCGGCGGTCCACTTCTTCGACTTGCAGGCGCACCTGGGTCACCTGACGGCGCAACGCGTCTTCCTGGCGCACGCGCTCATCCATCCAGTCCTCCCAGGCCTCCACCCGATTGAGCCGCGGCTCTAAGGCCTGCAAGCGGGCCTGCAGGTCGGCCAGGGCCGTGCGGAATTCGTCCTTGACCTGTTCCAGGCGCTGGCTGAATTCGGCCACCCAGGTGTCCAGGTCGTGGCGCGCGGCCTGCCGCGCGGTTTGCACGGCTTCTTCGAGCACATCGAAGCGCTGCAACATGCCCGCCACCCGGCCGACTTCCGCGTTCAGGGCCTGCAGTTGGGCGGCCAGTTGCTCGTGCTGGCCCTCGACTTCGACCAGGCGCTGTTGCAGCGTGAGCAGCAAGGCACGGTCCTTGCGCCGTTCCTGGTCCAGCCACTGCAATCGCTGCAAAATCTCGTCAGGCTCGCTCATGGGCGTACTCCGAGACAGGGATGCGGCTGCGCGGCGGCCGGGTCAGGGCAACCAGCCGCGCGCGGCCGCGGCCCAAGCGTACCACAAGCCGGGCAGAAACGCCACCGCAACCCAGGCCGCGAGCACGACCACGACCCAGGCGCGCTCGCGCGGGCTTTCGGGCAGGTTGGGCGTGGGTTCGTGGGGGGCCAGGTAGAGGATGCGGGCCCACCGCACCGCGGCCCAGGTCGGCCCGGCAAAGGCCACGGCCAGCAGCAGCCATTCCCAGGGGGCCAAGGCCGTGGGCAACGCGGTCGCGGTGAGCAGCCCGCCCAGACCCAGGCCGGGCCAGGGCGCCCACGCGCCCAACCCCAGCACGGCTACCGCGGCTATCCAGGGCGCGGCGCGGCCCCGTCCGGCCAGGTGCGGGGCCGCAAAGCGGGCATCGGGCAGCCCCAGCACCGACACGGCCCAGGTCCAGCCCAGCCACAGCAGGGCGCGCGGCCAGGCTAAGGTCAAAAAGGCCGTCGCGCCGTTTTCCAGCCCCTGGGCCAGGGCCAGCCAACTCCAGCCGGTGCTGAGCCACATGACATAGCCCACCACCCGGCCCAGGTCTCGCTGGACGAGCAGCAGCCCCCCGGCCAGGGCGATGGTGCCCAGCCCCAGGGTGCGCAGGCTCGCGTACAGCGCGGGATTGTCGCGCAGCCAGGCCACCGACGGCGCCCAGTGCAGCACGGCCAGCACCAGGGCCACATGGGTCAGCCAGCCGCCAAACCCCAGGCGGTAGGGGTAGGTCTCCTGCCCCAGCAGCGGGTAGACGATGTGGAAGGGAAACACGCCGGCCCACAAGGCCAGTCCCAAACCCAGCAGCAGGCCCGTATAGTGCACCTCGGGGGTTTGGGGCGGCGCGGTTTCCAGGCCGGGCAAACGGGTGAGGGCCAGGAGCAACAAGGGCAAACCGGCCACGGCCGCGGTCAAAAAGCGCATCACGCCCACACCCCGTGGGCGATGCACCGTGGGGGTCCACAGGAACACCAGGCCGACCAGGTTCAGGGCCAGCAGCAGCACCGCGGGCAGGAAGTCGCCGGCGGCCAGGGCCAGGGTGAGCCCCGCGGGCAGGGCCAGGCTCCAGGCGGGGAAATCGGGGGCCAGCCGGGCCTCGGCTGCAAGCAAGGCCCAGAGCGCGGCCCAGGCCCACAGCGCGGCGAGCCAGGGCCGGGCGGTGGCGTCCAGCGCGAAGGCGCGGCCCAGCACGTGCCACTCGGCCTGCAGGGTCCAGGTCCAGCGATAGCCCAACAGCGGCAGCGGGCGGCCGATGGGCAGTCCTACCGCGGCCAGGGCCAGCAGCCCGGCCACGCCGGCCGCGGCCCAGCGCTTGCGGCGGGTAGGGGCCTTGGGCCACGCGCCTACGGCTCCGGCCGCGGCCAGGGGCAACGCCACCCACAGCAGACCCGCGTTCACAGGCGCTCCTCCCCGGCGAGGGTTTGGTGGATGAGGTAACTTGCGGCCCAGGCCAGCAGCACCTGGAACATGCCCAGCAGGCCGGTGAGCAGCAAGCCGTGCTGTTGCCAGGCATACAGGGCCAGAAAGCCGCTCAGGCCGGTGAGCAACCCCACGCTCAGGCGGAGGGGGTGGCGGCTCCAGGCGGCCTGGATGAGCCCCAGCAAGGCCACGGAAGCGCCGCCTAAGCGCGCGCTCCAGGGCACCTGCGGCCATACCGCGGCCAGCATAGGGGCCGTGGCCCACACCAGGGCCACGGCAAGCAGCCCGGCCAGCAGGCGCACCAGGCGTTCACTCCAGGCAGGCGTGAGCGCCGGTTGCGCGGGGTGCAGATTTTGCCCGATGGCCAGCATGGCCCCGGCCAGCCAGCCGGCGATGAGTTGGGTCACGGCCAGAGCCGCGGGCCAGGCCTGCCACAACACGGCCAGCAACGCGGCCTGCAACGCGGCCAGACCGGCAATCAGGCCGCGCCAGTCGTGCACGACCAGCAAGAGCAAGGCCAGCCCCACCATCCACCACATGGCCCATTCGGCCCATTGGATTTGCGCCACGGTCAGCCCCCTCGTCGCCACAGAAAGAGCAGGCCCAGCACCACCAGGGCCCAGAACCAGCCGCCGTCGCCTTCCAGCAACTGGGTCACGAAGAGTACCCCGTTTTCCAATGCGGTGCCCAGGCCGCGGGCGAGCCCGCGCAGCATGGCGCGGAGCCGCTGCAGGGGGAAAGGGCCTGCGGCCAGCGCCGCGATGCGCGGCCGCGCGCGCCAGCGCGCTCCCGCTGCTCCGACCGCGACCAGGGCGGGCCCGGCCAGCCACGGCAGCCAGCCCGGCAAAGCCGTGGGCGGGGTAAAGGTGCCCAGGCGCAGGCCCACGCCCCACAGCCCGGCCGGAAGCAACAGCACGGCCACCCCGGCCAGCACCTGGCTGCCCAGGGGCCAGGCCGCGCGCACCGCGCGCGGCATAGGACGCCGTTCCCACCAACCCCGCACGAGCAGGGCATAGAGACCGGCCTGCGCGAGGATGTCCCAGGTGGGCGGCCAGTGCCAGGCGCGCAACCCTGCGGCCGTGGGTGTGAAGGGCCACAGCAGCGCGGGACCGGCCAGGGCGACGGTCGCACCGCCCAGCAACCATGCATCGGGGGCTTGGCGCAGCAGGGGCAGGCTCATGCCGGCCGCGAACAGCAGCCACAACCAAACCTGCCCGGCCTCGGGTGCGCGGGACGCGGCCAGCACGACCAGCGCGGTCGCCGCGAACCACCAGGCCCGGTCCCGGTTGGCCGCGCCGGGGGAGACGCGGGGCAGGGCCGCCAGCAGGCCCAGCGCGGCGACTAAGGCTTTGAGCGGCCAGGGCCACGGCCCGGCGAAGTGGGGCAGGGCCGCGTGCACCGTCACCAGACCTGGCAGCACGAAGGCCCAATGCCCGAGGGTGCCCCACAGCCCCGGGATACGGCCGGGGCGCGGGGTGGCGCGCACACGCACCAGCGCGGCCAGGGCCCAGAGGGGCGCCACGGAAATGGTGGGCAGGCGGGGGGTGAGCAGGGGCAGCAGCCAGAACGAGGCCCGCGCGCCCAGCCGTCGCCAGGCGGCTTCGCCCGCGGCGGTCGAGGGCGCGTGGCGGGCCTCCAAAGCAAGGACGGCCAGGTCGAGTCCGGCCCAGGCGACGGCCAGGGCCCAGCCCTCCGACGCGGTGAGCGCGACCAGCCCGGCCCAGGTGAGGGCGAGCCATACGCTCCAGGGGCGCGGCGCGGCAATGGGCGGGTTGGGCGCGACGCTGGCCAGGGCCAACGCGGCCCACGCGGCAGCCAACAGCAGCAACCCTATGGCCCAGGTCGTGGGCGTGAACAGGCTGGCCGGTGGGGGCAGCACAGGCGCCCACCGGCCCGGCCAGGCCCAGGTTTGCGCCTGACCGGGATACACCGCGGCCCACAGCAGCAGCCCGCCCAGCAGCACGGCCAGCGCCAGCCACCACGCGGCTTTGAGATGGGGGCGCAGCACGGCCAGGGCATACATGCCCACGCCGGCGAATAGTACCCCCAGGCCAAATCCAACCAAGACATTCATACGCGGGGATTATACCAGCATGGCGCGGCGCGGTTTGGCCGCGCGTTCTATCATTTCAAATGGCAACGAAGGGGGGAACTCGAATTTCAGCGGGAAGTCCTTGTCTTCGGGGTAATACCCGGCTTTAGGTACACGACCGTGCCACATGCGTGCATCATTTCAGCCTTCTTCTCTTAGTATTTGTCTCCCAAGAAGAAAAGAAGATATGAAAAAGGGCCTGGACATCGGTCCAGAAAGGCGGCGTCAACTTATGTTCGCTGTTTCCATGGCTATCCGCGGTGCTAACCGCTCCACGGCCTGCTGGGCAATTTCGGGATGAATTTCATAACCTATCCCGTTTCGACCCAGATTGCGAGCGGCCAGCAAGGTGGTGCCGCTGCCCAAGAAGGGGTCCAGCACCGTTTCGCCCACGAAACTATAGGCGCGGATGAGCCGGTAGGGGAGTTCGTAGGGGAAGGGCGCGACGTGGTTGCGTCGTCCGCCGCTCTTCTCCGGCTTGAGCAGCCAGACGTCGGATTTCTTGAGGCTTAACCAGAATTCCTTGTCCAGTTTGGAAGCCTCGCGTTGCTCGGGCGTGACGTGGGCGTATTTGCGGTATCCCTTGGGCGCGGGCTTCTCGAATTCCAGAATGAACTCATGGGCGTAGTTGAGCAAGATGCCGCCGGGGTAAGGGTAGGTGCCGAAGTGGGCGCGCACCGAGTTGGTCTTGTGCCAGACAATTTCCCGTTTGAAAATGAAGCCAATATCCTCGCACAGGTCAATGGTTTTGCCTACCAGGTTAAGGGAGCGGAACGTACTGCCTTGCCGTACAGGCAAGTTCATGATGTTGATGAACGCCTTCCGGCCCGGCTGCAGCACGCGATACACCTCGGCCCATACTTTACCGATTTCTTCCAGCCAGGTTTCCAGGTCGTGGATATCGCCCAAATCGCCCGGACGGGCCACCGGGGCGTACATCTTGGCGTCGAAGTAGGGCGGCGAAGTGACCATCAGGTGCACGCTGTTGTCGTCCAGATGGTGCATGTGCCGCGCGTCGGCAGCGTAGACGTGCTGCGAGGTGCCGAAGAGTTCCAGGTGCCATTCGTGCGGCAAGGGCTCCCGTCCTACATCCTGCGCGCCGGGAAAACGTCCCTGGCGCACCAAGGCCTCCAGTTGCGCCCAGTCGAAGCGATATTGCCCGCTGGCGGCGCGGTAAGCCGGCACCTCGCCCTGTTTGACCAGGGCGTGGAGCTCGTCCACCGATATCCCCAGCAGGCGGGCGGCTTCACCCACGGAAAGATAGCGCCGTTGGGCGTAGTCAGACGAGGCGACGGGCTTCATGGGCTCATTATATCATTGCCGCTCGCAGCGCCGTCCCATCGCGTTCCATCCTCTAAAATGATAGCGGAGGAGACCATGAGGGCGCTTCCCGGGGACCGATGGGTGAGGAGGAAGGACAGGCAGAGGAGGGCTTAGGTCCGATAGTCAGCGATCAGATTGGGACGTTGTTGGTAGCCCAGGCAGTGCTCTTTTAGAGGGCATGCTGCACAATTCGGTTGGTCGTGATTAAAGCAGAACCGGGTGCCAGCGTACACCAAGCCGTCGTCAAAATGGGCCACGGTCAGCGGATCATCTGGGTAGTTTTGGGTGTGTTCCAACAGGTAAAGGTGTTGCAAACGCTGGAACTGGGCTCTCTTGGGACGTCCACCTTTGAAATGCTCCCTGATCAAATCGAGGTACAAAGCCCACTGCCCTGGAGCGCGATCCTCCAGGGAAATTTTTATGCCGCGCAGGTTGGTCACACGTAGATAGTGTGTTCCTCCTTTGCCCTCGTCTGGTTGGATCACACCTTTATTGAGCAGTGTTTGCTCATCCAGCCAATGCAATATGTAGCCCGTACGCCACAACACGCGGCCTGCGTTGGAGTCGTAAGGCACTTCGTAAGAAAAGGGGCTCCACCCTTTGTCCGTGCGCCGGGAGAGGCGGAACGTTTCCACCACCCACTTGGTGAACAAGTGGGTCGCTTTGTCGCCAATGGCTTTGCCCAAGCCATAGCGTTTGTGGGCCTTGAGTTGCTTGCTCATGCGTTCGGCCGAAGGCCAGGATTCCAGATAATCCAACAACAGGGTGGGGTTGTCTTGCTGGGGAAAATCGAGCGTAAAGCCGGGATCCTGTTCCAAAAACAGTGGGAGCAGCAAAGGCACTCCCCAACGGGCCACGGCATAGTGCAGAGCTTTGGTCTGATTGCGGTCGTACTTGAACAGATTGTACCTGGAAGGCGTTGAGCGATTTTCTCTTGCCCAATCCTCTGCCCGGACCGATTTGATAGACTCGTGGTTTCGAATGATTTGGTCTACGGCCAGCCCGATCTCTCGGAAGAAGTCGGCGGGGCGATGTAAAAAGCGCACCTCTCTGGCGTAGAGCGTGTTGGTTACCTGGATCAGCATTTGGCGCAATCCAGGGATGTCCGGCCCCTGATCCAGAACCGCCATGAGAAGCAAGAAGCGGGTCAATATTTCACGCGGTGTGCAGCACCCATCACGCTCATCCAACAGCGTGCGGTTGAGTACGCCGCCTTCTACAAAGTAGAAGCGGAACGGCGCCACCTGCTGCAGGGGTGGCCGTTGAGGATGTTCCCGACCTATGCGGGCGATACGCAGCACCAGGTCGGCCAGATTATCCTCGTTCATGGGCATCGTATTCCCCTTCGACTTCCAACAAACGCGGCTGCGTGGGTGAGTCTTTCCAAAGTGAGGGCTGCACCGCAGCGTCTTTCCGCGTCGGTGTGTCCATCTTCACTTTTTCAAACACCGCCACCAGTTGCTCCTTGCGCAGGTGCAGCGGCTCGCGGACGCGCCGTTCGGCCAGGGCTACATATTGGGGGATGATCTCATAGCCCACATAGCGCCGCC
>WGAK01000096.1 GCA_015494815.1 Anaerolineales bacterium
GACCCCGAGATGATTAAAGAAGTGCTCGATGTGATGATTGAACTGGCGCAGAGCGGCATGACCATGCTGGTGGTCACCCACGAGATGGGCTTTGCCCGGGCCGTGGCCGACCGCATGTTCTTCTTCGACAAAGGCGAGGTGGTGGAAAGCGGCAAGCCCGAGGAGATTTTCACCAACCCCAAAGAAGAGCGCACCAAGAAGTTCCTCTCGCAAATTCTGCACTAAGCCGCGGCGCGGCGTGCCGTTGGCCGGGGGACGGGCCTGATGGGGCTCGTCCCCCGGTTGGCGTTGGGGGAAGGGGATTTAAGGCCGGCCGCCGGGCGTCTGGGCCAGGGCCTGCACCTCGTCCCAACTCAGCGTGGGGACGCCCAGGGCCTGGGCCCGGGCCAGTTTGGAGCCCGGGTTGTCGCCCACGATGAGATACGAGGTCTTGCGACTGACCGAGTTGGTGACCTTGGCGCCCTGGGCCTCAAGCCAGGCCTTGGCCTCGTCGCGGGTGATGCCGGGCAGGGTGCCGGTGATGACGAAGGTCAGCCCGGCCAGGGGTTGAGGGCCGGCCTGGGTGGCGCGCTCGGCCCGGGGCCACACCCCGGCCTGCCGCAGTTTGCGCAGCACCTGCCGGTTGCGCTCCTGCCGAAACCAATCCACGATGAAGCGCGCGGTGACCGGGCCGATACCTTCCAGCGTGGCCAGGTCTTCTTCCGTGGCCTGCGCGAGCGCGTCCAAATCGGGGTAGTGCTCGGCCAGCAGGCGGGCGTTGACCGCGCCTACGCCCCGAATGCCCAGGCCGTAAATCAGCCGGGCCAACGGGCGCTGCTTGCTGGCCTGGATGGCCGCGACCAGGTTGGCGGCTTTCTTCTGGGCAAAGCCCTCCAGCGGCAGCAGGTCGTCCACGGTCAGGTAATACAAATCGGCCACATCGCCCACCAGCCGGGCCGCCACCAGTTGTTCCGCAATCTTGCGGCCTAAGCCCTCGATGTCCATGGCCTCGCGCGAGGCAAAATGCTCGATGTTGCGGCTCAGTTGGGCCGGGCAGGCCGCGTTGATGCAATACACGGCCACCTCGCCCACGATTTTTTCCACCGGCGCGCCGCACACCGGGCAGTGGGTGGGCGGCTCGTACACCCGCTCGCGGCCGGTGCGGGCCGAGACCACCGGCCCTACGATGTAGGGGATGACATCGCCCGAGCGCCGCACGATGACCCGGTCGCCGACGCGGATGTCTTTCTCGCGGATGTAGTCGAAGTTGTGCAGCGTGGCTTTGCGCACGACCACGCCGCCGATTTCCACCGGTTCGAGCACCGCGTAGGGCGTGAGCACGCCGGTGCGGCCTACATTGACCCGGATGTCCAGCAAGACGGTGGTCACCTCGCGGGCCGGGAATTTGTAGGCCACCATGCCGCGCGGGTCTTTGCCCACCACGCCCAGGCTGCGCTGGAGTTCCAGGTCGTTGATTTTGACGACCACGCCGTCCAGGTCATACGGCCAGTGTTCGCGGCGCTCGACCCAGGCGCGATAAGCCCGCTTGACGCAGTCCAGGTCGGGGCAATGCTCCGCGGGCACCACCGGGAAGCCCAGGGCCTTGAGCCGCTGCAAGACCTCCCATTGTGTGCGGGGCGGGTGAGGGCCCTCGTAGGCCACAATTTGATAGCACAGCAGCCGCAGCGGGCGTTGGGCGGTGATGTTGGGGTCCAGTTGCCGCAAAGAGCCGGCGGCCGCGTTACGCGGATTGGCAAAAGTGCGTTCTCCTTGTTGGCGCAGGTGTTCGTTGAGGGCCTCGAAGTCCGCGTGGGTCATGTAGGCCTCGCCGCGCACCACGATGTAGGGCGGCGGGGGCGGGCCTTGCGGGTCCACAGGAATGCGCAGCGGCACGGCCCGCACGGTGCGCAGGTTGGCGGTGATGTCCTCGCCCTCCAGACCGTCCCCGCGGGTGGCGCCCAGCACGAACACGCCGTCGCGGTAGTGCAGCACCACGGTGAGGCCGTCAATCTTGGGCTCCACGCTGAAGTCGGCCTCCCGCACCCGAGGGTTCAGCCGGGCCAGCCGCTCCAGCCAGGCCTCCAGTTCCGCGTCGTCGAACACATTGGCCAGGCTGAGGATGGGCGCGGGGTGGCGCACCTTGCGGAAGCCCTCCGCGGGCGGCGCGCCGGCCCGCTGGCTGGGCGAGTCGGGCGTGACCCAGTCGGGGTGCGCGGCCTCGATGGCCTCCAGTTCGCGCATCAACTGGTCGTATTCGTAATCGCTGATGACGGGGTCGTTGAGCACATAGTAGCGATAGTTGTGATAGTGGATGAGCCGCTTGAGTTCTTCGTAGCGTTGCCGTAAAGCGGCTTCGTTCGCGGTGGGCGTGGGCATGACTTCCTCCCGGCGAAGCAAATCTCCTCAAATAAGGAGATGAAGCGAGATGTTCGTGGCCTTTTACCCCTCATAGGCTGCAATTCCGCGGTCCCAATAGCGGAGATCGTCTTCCAAACCTTGACATCTGAGAATGATTCCAGTATAGTAGCCCTGCTTCCGTTCGGGGGTGGGCGTCTGGAACGCTCAACCACACAAGCGTTTGCCGTATTTCATTCTAATGCATGCCAACAGGGAAGGCAAGTTGCTGGGCAGGGGCGCAACGTAGCCCGTGCCCAAACGAAGCGGCGACTTGCCCAGAGGGGCGTGCGCATGTTGAGCAAAGGAGGTGCTGCGTATTCACAAAAATCCCTTTTTGTCCGTTTTTTCAACCTCGACCGTTGACTTTCGAAGCCCGCTTCTATGCAAGGCGTGCGCTTCGAAGTCGGAGGGAGTTGTATGATGGCATTAGGAGATGAAATGCGACAGATTTTGGAGGTCGCGCACACGCTTTCGGGACTGCGCGCCGATGACTTCGAAGCGTTGCGCGCCATCGCCGACCAGGCCCAGGCCTGGGCCGAAGAGTTGGAAGGAGCCATTCACCAACTTTTGCAGAGCCATGAAGCCACGGCTCCGTATGTAGCAACCTACCTCGAGGGGCGGCCCGCGGTCTGGTTCCGCACGCTGTTCGAGATTCACAACGAGCAGGAATTCTTGCACCGCCAGATGAACATCGCGGTGGAGCATGTGCGCCACGGCGTACCCAACGAGGTGGTGCTGGCCCTGACCCCGCGCTGGGTCGAGTGGATGACCACCAAGGCTGCGGCCACTTTGGGCTATGAGAAGGCGCAAGAGATTGCGGTCATCATGACCCGGGTGCTCAACCTGGCCGCAGTGGTCATGGTTGCCACCTACGACATGGTCATTCGCCGTACCTTCATCCGTGAGACAGGCTTTTCGGAGGCCCTGCTGAAGCGCCTGCAAACCCGCACCTTGCAGGAGATTGCCGACCAAATTCAGGACGAACAGGCCGAGGCTTCGGCTTAATTACCGGCCCCGAATCCCCGCTCCCCTTTGTTTTGCGTTCGTGTTGTTCGCGCTGCTTTTTGCTGGGAGGCAGCCGCAGGCTGTTCGAAGGGTCATTAGCGTGATAGGAGGGTATCATGATGTCCTTACACGCTGAAATGGAACAGATTTTGGAAGTCGCGCATACGCTGTCCGGACTACACGCGGATGATTTTGAGTCGTTGCGCGCCATCGCCGACCAGGCCCAGGCCTGGGCCGAAGAGTTGGAGCAGGCCATTCACCAACTCTTGGAAAGCCACGAGGCTACGGCCCCTTATGTGGCGACCTATC
>WGAK01000097.1 GCA_015494815.1 Anaerolineales bacterium
TCCATCTCGCCAAAGCCACTGCGCACCAGGTCCACCAGGGCCTCGACGGCCGCGCGCGCATCGGGGCCCTGCGCGGCCAGGGCAATCTCGTGCCCCTGCTGCACGCCCAGCGCGGTCACCTGGCCGATGCTCTTGGCGTTCACCCAGTTGGTGCCGCGGCTCAGGTTGCGCACCCGAATCTGGGCCCGATAGCGGGCCGCGGTGCCCACGAACTGAGCCGCGGGGCGGGCGTGCAGCCCCAACGGATTGGGCACCGTCACCTGGGCCTGGGCATCGGGCGCGGGCAAGGGCCCGGTGCCCGAAATGGTGGCCTCGGGGGGCTGCACCTGGGCCTGCTTGACCTGCAACGCGGACCGGGCCTCGGCCAACACCTGTTCCACGGTCGCGCCGGTGGCGGCCTGGGCGGCCGCGGCCAGCGCGCCCTCGACGAACGGCGCGTCGCTCAAGAAGACCCGGGCCCGCTGCTCGGGCGTCAGAAATTCCAGGGCCATCTCCGCGCTGAGCACCGCGCTGCCCAGGTCCATGAACACCACCACGCCGTCGGGCGTGAACACCTCGCGGATGGCCTGGGCCACCCGCAGCGCGTCGGTGCCCACGGGCTGCTCGTCCGACGCGACGCCCGCGGCCACGGCAATGGGCACCTGGCCTTGCGTCATCTGGTCGGCCAGAATCTTGACCCCTTGGGCCAATTCGCGCACATGCGAAACCAGGACCAAACTAACCATGCTTTCCATCCTGGCCCCGAGTTCGCCCAACCAATGTGGGTTGGGGGACGGTGACTTGCGGCTGCGGCCGACACGCGGGGCAATCGCGCACTTCGTGCACCTGGGCCAACACCGCGGGCGTCAGGGCCGCCGCGGGGCCGGGCACGAAGCCCACCGCGCCGCACGCACACGCATACCACCCCAGGCGAACGGCCGCGAAGGGCCGCCGCGGGGCGTGCAAATCCACCCTCTCCACATCCAAACGCCAGCGCGCGTTGGTGAGCAGCCAGCGCGCGCCCACGGCGCGCAATTTACGCATGTACAGGGCCACATCAGGGCAGTGGCGCATGAGCAAGACGCCCACGGTCACCCCCGCGGGGAAGGGCCAGGTGCGGGCATCGGCCACCGCCACCTGCACATTGGGCGGCAGAGGGCCGGCCCGCAAGCCCCGTTGCACCACTGCGGCCTGCTGTTCCACCGCGTAGACGCGCCGCGCGCGACGGGCCAGACGGCGGGTCAGGCGCAAATCGCCGGCGCCGATGTCCAGCACCACATCGCGCGGGCCGATGGCCGCCAGCACGGCCGCGTAAGTGGCTTCGTCATAGGGAGCCCAATGGTTGGCCCAATCCAGCATCGGTTATCCCTCGCCACGCAGGCGATGCAACAAGCGCATGCCCCACAAGGCCAGCCGAAAGGCCAGCCACACACTCAACGCGGCCAGCGCGGCCAGGCGCAAGGCAAACCAGCCGTCGCCCGTCTGGCGATACGCATCCCAGGCCGCGAACAGGGCCAGCCCGGCCATGACCAGGGCCAGGATGCGCTGCCCCGTGCGGGGGTCCAGCCAACCCGAGGGCGCAGGGGACCGGCTCATCCGGCACCTCCGCGCACCTGGGCCAGCAGCCACAGGCCATAGCCCACCACCAGCACCACGCCCACGGCCAACGCGGCGTTCAGGCCCCGTTGCCGGGCCGCGGGCAACCCGAAGTCCAGCGCCACGGCCCGCAAGCCCAGCGCCGCGTGCACCGCGACCACCACCAGGAAAGCCGCCTCCAGCGCGGCCACGGCCGGATGACGCACATACGCCACCACCTGGGCGTAGGTGCGCAAGCCACCCTGGGCCACATAGTGCTGGGCCACGAAGTGCACCCCCAGCAGCAGCACCAGGGCCAGGCCGCTCAAGGCTTGCAGCAGCCACCAGGTCTTGGCCCGGGATGTCGGGTAAGTCATGCCCGCACCTCCATCAGTGCACCGCGGCGACGAGCGCGGCCACGCCAGCGGCCAGCAGCAAGAGGGTCAGCAGAAGCACGGCCCAAAACAGGCCCCGCTGACGCCGCGCGGCCGCGCCCAGGCCCACCAGCGCCACCCGCACGCCGTTCAGGCCGTGAAAGAGCACACCGAAGAGCAGCAGCCCATCCAGGGCCAGGAAGAGGGGACTGCGGGCCAGGGCGATGAATTCGTCCCAGGCCGCGGGACCGCGCGCCAGCAGGCGCAGCACCCACAGGTGCAGCAGCAGGTAGACCACCAGGGCCAGGCCGGTCAGCCGGTGCAGCACGAAGGCCCAGTAGCCCACATCCCGACCCCGGGGGTCGAGCCAGGCCCGCAGGCCCACCCGCCGCGCGGGCCCGGTGGGGGCCAGCGCGGGGCGCGTCGCGGCGGCCGCGGGCCCCGGCGGAGCCGGTTCCCCCAGCGCCAGGCGCTGCCGCAGCGCGGCGATGGCCTGCCCGGGCTGCACGTCGTTGGGGCACACGGTGGAGCACTCGAAGGCCAGATGGCAGCGCCAGCAGCCGTGCTCCTGGTCCACCCAGGCCAGGGCGCGGGCGGGGTTCTGGCCGCGCGGCTCTTGCACCACCCGCCAGGCCGCGGCCATGGCCGCGGGGCCCAGGTAGAGCGGGTCGGTGGCGGCCACGGGGCAGGTCGACACACACAGGCCGCACTCCAGGCAGTTCTCGAAGCGGGTCAGCCGCTCGATACCGGCTGCAGGCCGGGAGGCGGCCGTGGCCTCGGTGCTGCGTACCAGAGGCATGCCGGCCTGGGTGAAGACCGCGTAGAAGGGGCCCATGTCTACCACCAGGTCGCCGAGCAGAGGCGCGTTTTGCAGCGGCTCGACGGTAACGACGGGCCCCCGGTCGGCTAAGGGGGTGACGCAGGCCAGCACTTCTTGCCCGTCCACCCGCAGGCCGCAGGTGCCGCACGACGCGTGATGGCACGAGTGGCGCAGCATCAGGCTGGGGTCCTGGTCGCGGCGTATCGCCTGCAGGGCCTCCAGCACCGTGGTGCGGGGAGTGACGGGCACGGCAAAGGTATCGTAATGGGGCGCGGGGTCGCCCGGCTTGTAGCGGAAAACCCGCAGTTGCACCGTGGAGGGGCTGGACATGGCAACGCTCCGCGCTCAGGTGTAATACGCGGTGTGGGGCAAAAGCACCACCTCACGGGTGCGGCAGGGCGCGTCGAGGCCCAGTTTGCGCACCACCAGGTCGGCGGTGACCTCGGCCATGATGCGGGCCGTGGTGGCCTTGCCGCCGACGATGGTCACGAAGCCCTCGACCCCTTCGGCCGCGTGGTCGAACACCTTGAACGTGCGGCTCAGTTCCCGGCCGCTTTGGGCCTGGCGTGAGCCGACCAAAGGCCGCGCCGCGGCCCAGGCGGCCCGCATGGGGGCCCGGGCCAGCGCGGGTATCATCTCCGCGCCTTTTTCGTACATCAGGCGGATGTGCTCCTCGGGCACATCCAGATGGTCGGGGTCGTCCACCACCCACGAACTGGTGCCGATGACCGACAAAGTGCGCTGCGGCACCACGATGTCGCCATCGCCGGCCCGGTGCAGGCGGTTGATGACCATGTTGGTCCAACGGCCCCGGACCGCAACCAGTACCCCCGGCGAAGGCACCACGGGCACGTCCACCCCGGCCATGCGGGCCACGTGCTCGGCCCAGGGCCCCGCGGCGTTGACCACCAGGTCCGCGGCGATGGTGAAGTCCCGCCCACGGCGGTGGTCACGCACCTGCACCCCGGCCACGGTGCGGCCCTGGAAGACCAGGCCCGTGACCTGGTGGAAGGGATGGACGCGCGCGCCGTTGTGCTTGGCCGTGGCCAGAAAGCGCAGGGGCAAGCGCATGGCGTCCATGGTGCCGTCGGGCACCTGCACCGCGAGTTTGAGGTCGGGGTTGAGGTTGGGCTCCAGGCGCAGGGCCTCGTCGCGGCTCAGCGTGCGGGTGGGGATGCCCGTGTTGGCACAGCCTTCCATGAAGTCGTCGTAGTAGGCCAGGTCCTCGTCGGTGAGGGCCACGAACAGGCCGTCGTTGAGTTCGAACGAGCCGGGGGCGATGCGCCGCAGGATTTGGTTCTCCTGGATGCACTCGCGGGCCGACTCGGGGTCTTTGACCGCGTAGCGGGCTCCGCTGTGCAGCAAACCGTGGTGCCGCCCGGTGGTACCCGACGTGACTTCGCCCCGTTCGACCAGGGTGACCTGCACCCCGCGCAGGGTCAAGTCGTGGGCCAGGGCAGCGCCGGTGGCCCCGCCGCCGATGATGACCACATGGTAGGCCGACATCCCTCACTCCTTGGGCGCCACCCGCCGCGTGGGTTTCGCGGTGTGGGTGGGGTGGGCGCCCCCGCGGTGGGGGCAGGCGAGGGCGCCCGGGGGAGAAGTGAACGCGCGCGTCTGAAGCGGCTGGGGTTATTCCACCCAGCCGAAGGTGCGCTCGACGGCCTTCTTCCAGTGACGATACAGGTCGGCCCGGGTGGCCTCGTCCATTTGCGGCTCCCAGGTCTTGTCCACCTGCCAGTTCTGCCGCAGGTCGTCCAGGTCGTTCCAGAAACCCACGGCCAGGCCCGCGGCGTAGGCCGCGCCCAGGGAGGTGGTCTCCGCGACCACGGGCCGCACCACGGGCACGCCCAAGATGTCGGACTGGAACTGCATGAGCAGTTCGTTGTAGACCATGCCGCCGTCCACCTTAAGGGCCTTGAGGGTCACGCCCGAGTCTTGCACCATGGCCTCGAACACATCCCGGGTCTGGTAGGCGGTGGCCTCCAGCGCGGCCCGGCAGATGTGGCCCTTGGTGGCGTAGCGGGTCAGGCCCACGATGACGCCTCGCGCGTCGCTGCGCCAATAGGGCGCAAACAGGCCCGAGAACGCGGGCACGAAGTACACGCCGCCGTTGTCGTCCACGCTGCGGGCGCACGCTTCCACCTGGGCCGATTTCTCGAAGAACTTGAGGTTGTCCCGCAGCCACTGCACCAGCGCGCCGGTGATGGCAATGGAGCCCTCCAGCGCGTAGACCGCGGGGCCGTCACCGAACTTGTAGGCCACGGTGGTGAGCAGGCCGCTCTTGGACTGCACGATTTCGGTGCCGGTGTTGAGCAGCAAGAAGCAGCCCGTGCCGTAGGTGTTCTTGGCCTCACCGGGCGAGAAGCAGGTCTGGCCCACCAGCGCGGCCTGCTGGTCGCCCAGGTCTCCCGTCACGGGGATGGCGTCGCCGAAGGGGCCATCGGCCAGGGTGGTGCCCCAGGTGTTGGGGTCACTGGACGGCACGATGCGGGGCAGCATGGCCCGGGGGATGCCCATGATGCCCAAAATCTCGTCGTCCCAGTCCAGGGTCTCCAGGTTCATGAGCATGGTGCGGCTGGCGTTGGAGACATCGGTGACATGCGCGCCTCCGTTGGGCCCGCCGGTGAGGTTCCAGATGAGCCAGGTATCAATGTTGCCGAAGATGGCGTCGCCTTTGGCCGCGTCCTCCCGCAGGCCGGGGATGTTGTCCAGCAGCCACATGATTTTGGGGCCCGAAAAGTAGGTAGCCAGGGGCAGGCCCACCTTGGCCCGAAAGCGGTCCTGACCGCCGTCCGCGGCCAGCGCGTCGCAGATGTCTTTGGTGCGGGTGTCTTGCCACACGATGGCGTTGTAGTAAGGCTTGCCCGTGTGGCGGTTCCACACCACGGTGGTCTCGCGCTGGTTGGTCACGCCCACCGCGGCGATATCGCCGGGCTGCGCGCCGGCCTTGGCCACGGCTTCGCTGACCACTTCCTGGGTGCGCTGCCAGATTTCCAGGGGGTCGTGCTCCACCCAGCCGGGTTTGGGATAGATTTGCTCGTGCTCTTTCTGTGCCACGCTGACGACACGCCCGGCCCGGTCGAACAAAATGCAACGGGTACTGGTGGTACCCTGGTCCACAGCCGCCACATACTTGGCCATAGCACCGCTCCTTTCACAGCGGGAACGAGGCCCCCACGGGGCCTCGGAAAACGGTCACAATTCGCCGGTTACGGTTTCCAGCAAGGTCGTGAGCACCAGGTGGGACGAAGTGGCGCCGGGGTCCAAGTGGCCGGCGCTGCGTTCGCCCAGGTAACTGGCCCGGCCTTTGCGCGCCACCAGGGGAATGGTGGCGTCGCGGCCCTTTTCGGCCGCGGCGACCCCGGCTTGCAGCACGGCGATGATGTCGCCGCCCTGCTCCAGGGCCTGCTGCATGGCCTCCACCGCGGGGAGGAGGGCGTCCACCATGGTCTTGTCGCCCAGTTGGGCCCGTCCGCGCTGGATGACGCCATCCACTGCGGCCCGCCACATGGTCACCAGGTCCTCGGGGGTGAGTTCGTATTTGGACCCCACGGCCATGCCGGCGCGCATGAACAGGGTGCCGTACAAGGGCCCGCCCGCGCCGCCAACGCTGGAGATGAGGGCCATGCCCACGGTTTTGAGGATGGTGCCGATGTCCTTGTCCTGCACCGTGGGCAACTGGCTGAGCACCTTCTTGAAGCCGCGGTCCATGTTGATGCCGTGGTCGGCGTCACCGATGGCTGCGTCCAACTGGGTCAGGTAGTCTTTGTTGGCTTCCAGGGTGGCAGCCAGGTGCTTGAGCCACTGTACGATGTGGTCACGAGTGAGGGTTTGCATCAACGCCTCCGCAGGGTTGAGGGGGTGGTTGGTCTCCAGGTTGTTGGGGGCAGGGCGCGGTCCGGCCTGGGCCGCGCCCTGCCGCGCGGTCTACATGCCCCAACGCAGGCCCGGCGTGTGCACCGGGTCGTCCCAGAGTTCCACCATCTCATCGTCTACCCGCAGCAGGGTAATCATCACGCCCTGCATTTCCAGCGAAGTGATGTAGTTGCCCACCAAATTGCGCACAATCTTGAGGCCCTTGGCCTCGGCGATGTAGTGCAACTTGCGATAGACCACATACAGTTCCGCGATGGGCGTGCCGCCCATGCCGTTGACCATGGCGATGACCCGGTCGCCGGGCTGGAAGGGCGGGTCGGTGAGTTCCACATCCACCCATTCGCCCTTCTCTTCGTCGAACTCCCGCACCGTGCGGGTGTAGGTCGGGTCTTCGATGATGGACAGGGCCAGCATCTCGGTGATTTCGTCGGCAGGCATCCAGGGCACCCGTTCGCGGCCCGGTTCGCCGTGGATGCCGATGCCGATCTCGATTTCGTTCTCGCCCAGGTCGAAAGTGGGCGTACCCTTGGCCGGTACGGTGCACGAAGTGAGGGCCATGCCCATGCTGCGGCCGTTGATGTTGACCCGGCGAGCCAGGTCGGCCAGGCGCGTGAGGTCATAACCCCGCTCCGCGGCCGCGCCCACAATCTTCTCGGCCAGCACGGTGGTGCCGGTGCCGCGGCGGCCCTGGGTGTACAGGCTGTCCTTGACGGCCACATCGTCGTCAATGAGGATGTTGAGCACGCGGATGCCTTCTGAGCGGGCCAGGTCCGCGGCCATCTCGAAGTTCATCACATCGCCGCTGTAGTTCTTGACCAGGAAGAGCACCCCCGCGCCGCTGTTGACCGTGCGCGCGGCTTCCAGCATCTGGTCGGGTGTGGGCGAGGTGAACACCTCGCCGGGGCAGGCCGCGTCCAGCATACCCTTGCCCACAAAGCCGCCATGCAGGGGCTCGTGCCCGCTGCCGCCGCCGGAAATGACCGCCACCTTGCCCGCCACGGGCGCATCGGCCCGATAGAGGAAGTTGGGGTCATAGTGGGCCTTGAGCAGGTCGGGATGGGCCAGGACCATCCCCTCCA